>QEUZ01000471.1 GCA_003577355.1 Chloroflexota bacterium
TGGATGCCCGTCTCGCAGCGGTCGTCTTTGCCTGTCACTGGGTCATTGTCACCGTGGTCGCAGCCGTGGCGAGCAACTACGCGGTCGCCCTGCCGGAAGTGCCGACCGCAGGTTATCGGTTGCCGCCACTCACCGGCTGGCAAGCCTGGCTGGTGCAGCCCCTACGCAATTGGGACGGCTACTGGTACGGCTTGATCGCCGAACAGGGCTACGCCTACCACCCAGCCACGACAGCCTTTTGGCCGCTCTACCCGTGGGTGATGTCACTCGGCTCCCAGGTCAGCGGGCTGTCGGTAGAGCTTGTCGGGCTGCTCCTGTCCAACCTGGCGTTTTTCCTGGCGTTAGTCGCCCTGCACGAACTCGTGCGCGGCCAAGTGAATGCTGATGTCGCCAAACACACGCTCTGGCTGACTGCCCTATTCCCGACGGCCTTCTATTTCTCTGCCGTCTATACCGAGTCCGTCTTCCTGCTGTTCAGTGTGCTCGCGTTCCAACAGGCGCAACGGGGACGTTGGCAGTGGGCCGGAACTGCAGGTGCATTTGCGGCGCTCACCCGCAACGCGGGCGGGTTGCTCGTTGTACCGCTGCTGGTCCTCGTGATCGCCCGCCACGGTCGCAACCCTCGTCGCTGGCCACGCGGGGCATTTGCCGTGCTGATGCCAGCAGCTGCCGCATCCACCTATCTCGCCTATCTCTGGCTCGTCTGGGGAGACCCATTCCTCACCTTTAAAATCCAATCGAACTGGGGCCGATCCTTTGCGCTACCGTGGCACACGTTTGCGATGACATGGGACCAGCTGCGGTTCGACTGGGTATCGGCCATCATTTCCGCTCCAGGGTGGCGCACGCTCACTAGTTACAACGTGCGCTGGTCGTTTGCCGAACATGAGTCATTGGATGTCGCTGCTGCTCTGGTAGCGGCCATGCTGTTGGTCGTGTGCTTCCGGCGGCTCCCATTTGCCTGGGGCCTGTGGTGCCTGCTCGTGCTCGTCCCACCGCTGTTCAGCCCTTCGCAGCAACACCCACTCATGTCGATGCCGCGCTACATGCTCGTGCTGTTTCCATTGTTCGTCGCCTGGGCAACGTTGCTGCACCGCCGTTGGACACGTGTCGCAACGTATGTTGGATGTATCCTGCTACTCTGCGTGCTGACGACCCAATTCGCGACCTGGTTCTGGGTTGCCTGACGGGAACAGCAAATGCGCACGCGCCCCGCGGATGACGGCGCAGGGCGCGTGGATACGTGAGACCGACGCTAACGCGAAACGCGGTAGTTCGGAGCCTCCTTGGTAATGACGACATCATGGGGATGACTCTCGCGGAGGCCGGCGGAGGTGATCCGGACAAACTTGGCCTTGGTTTTTAGGTCGAGGATCGTCGGTGCACCGCAGTACCCCATCGCCGACCGCAAGCCGCCGACCAGCTGGTACACCACGTTGGACAGCGGACCTTTGTAGGCCACCCGGCCTTCGATCCCTTCGGGCACGAACTTCGCCAAGCTTTCCACGTCCTCCTGGAAGTAGCGGTCCTTCGAAAACGAGCGCGTCTTCATCGCTCCGAGCGAACCCATGCCTCGGTATTCCTTGTAGCGTTCACCCTGGTACAGGACAACCTCACCGGGGCTCTCATCAACGCCGGCAAACAACCCACCGAGCATCACGGTATCGGCCCCGGCGGCGATTGCCTTGGCAATGTCGCCGGAATACTGGACACCGCCATCGGCAATGATTGGGATACCGGCCTGGGCCGCCACGCGTGCCGCATCCATGATGGCCGAGATCTGCGGCACGCCAGTGCCTGCCACTACCCGCGTCGTGCATATCGAACCCGGGCCGACGCCGATCTTCACCGCATCGGCGCCGACCTCAATCAGCGCGTCGGTTGCGTCGCCCGTGGCCACGTTGCCGGCCACGACATCGATCGACCAGCGCCGCTTCAGCTCACGCACCGTGTCGCGCACCATCTCGGAGTGACCATGCGCCGTATCGACGACCAGCGCATCGACATTGACGGCGATCAGCGCTTCGGCACGGCGCAACGCATCCGAACCAACCCCCAGCGCGGCGGCGACGCGCAGGCGGCCCTGGGCGTCCTTGGTGGCGTTGGGGTATTGGATGCGTTTCTGGATGTCCTTGACCGTAATCAGACCGCGTAAGTACCCAGCTTCGTCAACAACCGGCAATTTCTCCACCTTGTGGAGGTGCAGTATCTCACGCGCTTCGTCCAACGATGTGCCAACTGGCACGGTGATCAGGTTCTCGTGCGTCATAAACGCACGGATTGGTTGGTTCAGGTTCTGCTCGAACCGCAGGTCTCGATTCGTCAGGATCCCGACGAGCTTGCCGTTCTCGTCGGTGATCGGCACACCGGAGATGTGGAAGTGTTCCATCACCGCCACAGCGTCGGACAGCAAATTATCCGGCAACA
>QEUZ01000472.1 GCA_003577355.1 Chloroflexota bacterium
GCATAGGTCGGGCCGGTTGTGTCGTCTGGGTCGCCAGCAACGTTGACATGCGCTGGCTCGTGCTGTGCGAAGGTATCATCGCCCAGCTGCATCCGGCCGGTAATCAGCTCGCGGCTCAGCAAACCGTTGGTCACGTACCAGATGCTGTCTGGGTCGATCCCCGGTTCGGCGGTTATCTCCATGCGGCTCTTGTCGAAGTACTGGACAAAGCGCGCGCCGTCCGGCCCCTCGGCATACTGCTCGAACAGACCATCGGTAAACGGGTCCGGCCCCCACATCCAGGTGCGGCTGACCGCACCCTGCGCGACTGGCCCATCGGTGCGGCCCCAGGTGCGGTGGAACTCAGGTGCATCGAAGTCAGGATGCTCGCTGGCAACGGAAAAAACGAGCGGGGTGGAGACGCCACCGCCAGGTGGTGGCGTGTAGACGGTAATGAACTTGACGCCAGGGGTCGCCAGGTCTGCAGCGCTGATCCGCGCCAGCAGGGTCGTACTGTCAACCGCCGTGGTCGGCCGGTCGGAGCCGTTCCAGCGCACGACCGAGCTTTCCACAAAATCCTCGCCGGTGACAGTCAGGGTGATCTCGTGGCTGCCGACGCGTGCCGTCGACGGGCTGAGCGCGCGCGCCGATGGGAAAGGGTGATCGTCGAGGGCCACTTCGGGTAGTAACGCCAACCCGGCCCCCCAAGCGTTGTTCGGCACGACTTGCCCGACAGGCTGGGCGTGGAACCGCAGGTAGCTGGTGATGTCGGCCGGCGACTTGTCAGGGAAGCGCTGGCGGATGAGGGCCACCATCCCGGCCACATGCGGAGCAGCCTGGCTCGTGCCATAGAATGCGCCAGCGCTGGCGGTGTCTGCCCCATCGACCGCGACCAGGTCGGGCTTGATCCGGCCGTCACGGGTCGGGCCGTTCCCGCTGAACGCTTCAACCGCCGTGGGTGTGGCCCAGTAGGTGGCGCCCACTGCCAGCATGCCGGGGTTGGCGCTTTCGGCCGGGTTGCTAATGCTGTAGCTGGCGGTGCGGTAGCTCAGGCTCTCGCCGGTAAAGGCCTGCACTTGGGCCCAGCGCGGCACCCCACCGCTGACCAGGTTGATGCCGATGCGGTACTGCCCACTTACCGGCGCGGTGAACGCAAACCACTCGTATGGGTCCTGCCCAGACTGCCCATTTTGCAGGTCGGTGCTGGAGCGCACGACTTCCCCGTTTGCGTCGTAGAGGAACAGGTCGACATCGCGCGAGGCGTTGCCCCAGACATCCTCCCAGCGCAGTTGAATGACGGCGAGCTTCCCGGCAGTAAGGGCAACAACGTTACGCTCATCCCCTGGCCCAAACTCGAGCCAACCGTCGAAGTCGGCGTCGATCCAGGTGCCGGACCATGTGCTGAGGGCTTCGTTGCCGGCAGAGTTGACCCAAGTGGCGCCAGCGCTCACCGCAGTATCGACCGCGCGGAGCGCGGAGTCTTTGAAGCGCGACGTCCCATCGCCTGGCCCCTCGTACCCCCAGCCAACCGAGTGGTTGATGACGCTCACGCCCTGAGCGAGCATCCATTCGACCGCGTCGTTGAGGTCATAGGGGGTCTGTGGGTTGGAGATATACAGCTCGATACCTGGGGCCATGTCGTAGAGCGTTTCCGCGACCGCGACACCGTGACGGTCGCGCAGCTCACAATCGGCCAGGTCGCTTGTCGCCAGGCCAATACGCCGGAAACACAGGCCAGTCACCGTCGCTGGCAGTTCGCTCCCCAACCAGGCACGCAGGCCGATGAAGCCGACATCGATTACGCCAACCTTGACGCCCGCCCCGGTATAGCCGCCTGCCTGCCAGGGGATCGCGCCGTGGATGCCCACCCCCTGGCTGACGACCGAGGCAACTGGCGGCGGGGTCGCGCGCACGGTTAGCACCCCCGGCTGTTGGGCCAGATCGACCAGTTGTTCGGCCGGCACATGCGCCTGGAGCACACGCTCGCGGGCGCTCACATGCTGGGCGCCATGCGCAACCAGATGGGCGACAACGGCTCCCACGCTGCCGTCGTCGCTCAGCTCTACCCGGACCGGCACCCCAGCACTGGTGGCTTGCAGACCATCCAGCGCAGCCAGCTGCGCCGCTCGGCCAGACCTCAACGACGCGACAACGCGGTTGAGCTGCGCATCGAGGGTCGGGTAGGCCGGCTTTTCCCCGGGCATGAGGACGCTATCGCGCTCAGTTGGTGGGAGGTAATTGCGCGCCGAAGTTTGGCCGGCGGAACCCACCGCCAGAAGCAGAACGAGGAGGAGAACGACCTGCCGACTCGCGCGTCCGCGCGTTACTTGCAAAACCAAGCCTCCGGATACGGACACGTTGCTGCACGACTATAGCGTTACCGTCAACGAAGCATAACGGCCCCGGTTGCGCGATACCACTCCAGCATGACGCGC
>QEUZ01000034.1 GCA_003577355.1 Chloroflexota bacterium
GAGGAAGAACGCCAGCTGCCGGCGATTGCGCCGGAAGGCCAGCAGGAATGGCGCGATGAGCAGCGCCGGGAAGAAGCGCATCAAGGTCGCAACCCCCAGCAGGGCCAGCCCAGCAACCCGGTGCGCATCGGTTGCCCGGCGGGCCAGCAGCAGCGAGAGCAGCACCAGCAGGATGGCGATGCTGTCGTGCCGGCCATAGATCGCCGCCGAGAAGATGACCAGCGGGTTCAGCAACCAGAACGCCGCGACGGCAAACCGCCGCGCCGGCGGGACCAGGCGGGTGAGCACCCATGCGCAGGCCAGGTCGGCTACGACATAGGGCAGCTTCATCAGGAAGATCGCCCGGTAGAGATGGTCGTAAGCGAGAAAGCGGTTGTAATCCTCCTGGCTCGCCCCCACCCCGAGGGTGGATGCCGTGTGTGACCAGATCGGGCCGCTATCCGGCAGCAATGGTCGCAACAGCAGCAACCAGACGTTATGCAGGGTCTGGATGATGATCTGACTGCTGAAGGTGAACCACTCGCCGTGGTAGGCGGCCTCGTGGGCGCGTGAGTAGATCTGGTACGCGTCGAAGTGCAATGTAAAGGGCATGACGAGCACACGCACGAGGAGCGCGGTCAGTACCAGCAACAGCGTGCGCCGGGACACGCGCCCATCGAGTCGTAGCGGCTGGCGGTTCATCGCCACGCTCCGGCAGCACGCCCGGCGCGCAAGACAACCAGCGAGAGCGGCAGCGCCAGCACCAACAACACCCGCTGGAGCACGGCCAGCCCCAACAGCCCGGAAGTGCTTGCGCCGGTGGCCCCGGCCAGTGCCACGATCGTCGCCTCACGGGCGCCGATGCCACCCGGCAGCGGGACAACCTGCCCAGCCAGCAACGGCAGGGTCGCCAGCGCCAACCAACCGGAAAAGCTCATCGGCAGGTCCAGGGCCAAGAGCAGCAGCCCGACAACCAGCGCTTGTGCCAGCCAATAGAGCAGGGTCAGCAACGCCACCGGCCCCCGGGCGACCTGCGCTCCGAGTAGCTGGAATGCATCAGCGATGCGCGCCAGAACCCGCTGCACCGTGTGTCGGAAGACGACAGCGATAACGCATGCGGCCAGGGCGCAAACTGCTAGGGAGGCAAGCAGCCACGCCGGGGGGCCGCTCCCAGTGCGGATGTCTGCCAAGACCCCCGGCCCGATGAGCAGCAGCGCAAGGAGCGACCCAGCAACCAGCACCAGAAAGTCGAGCCCCTGCTCGAACGCCATCGACACAGCGCTGCGGGTGTAGGGGGCGTTGAGGCTGCGGTTGGCGAGGTACGCCTTGGCCGGCGCGCCGAGGTAGCCGGGGCTGGCGTAGTTCACCAGCGACGCACTCACCGTGATCTCAGCTGCGGTCCCCGGAGGTATCTCCGTTTCCAATGCGCGCATGGTCATGCGCCAGCGCGTGGCGTGGATCACCGGCAACAGCATTCCGATCAGCAGCACCAGCGCCAGCGGCATCAGATGGGCTTCAGACACCTGGTCCCAAGCGCGTCGAAATTGACCACTCAACCAGAGGGCCAGGATAGCTCCGAGCAGGCCGGCCCAGAAGATGAGGGGCACGATCAACCGGGAGCGGGCGTGGTCGGTCGTGAAGCTGGGTGCATCGCTGGCCACCTGCGCGTCACCGTCCTCGTTTGCCGAGGGACTGCACCAATGGTTGCAACGCATCGGCCAGTGCGGCTTCGCTGGCATGTTTCTGGAATGCGGCATACCCATTGCGCGCGATGCGGGCGCGCTCCGCTGCGTCACACAGGCGGGTGATAGCGTCTGCGAGCGCAGCAGGGTCGGCGGGCGGCACGAGCAGGGCGTCTTCGCCATCGCGCAGCAGCGCCTCCGCGGGCGGGCAGGAGCGCGTGACCGTTGCAACCCCACATGCGAGAGATTGATAGACCTTGTTCGGGACCACCCGCGCCGCCTTCGCTCCAGCGTCGAAGACCCCCAGCGCGACATCAGCCCGGCGCAGGCGCGCGCCGAGTTGCGCATACGGGAGCCAGTCGGTCCAGGTGAGTGTACTCGGGCGAATGGCCAACTGCTCTGCCAGCGCCCGCATCTGCTGGTAGGTTTGGCCGGTACCGACCAGTTCCACCCGCACCGGCGCCCCACGTGCTTCCAATAGGGCAACCGCGCGCAATATCGTTGCGATGCCGTGCAAGGGGATGAACGTGCCGATGAAGACAACGTCGAGCGGTCCGCCGGAGGGTGCGGGTTCGGCGGAGGGGTGGAAGACCGATTCCTCGGCGCTGGCAGGTACAACAACGACTGCCGAGCGCGGGACGCCGAACCGCTCGTGGATGAAGCGGCCGGTTTCCTCGGTATCGACCAGCACCGTCGTTGCCAGCCGCAGCGATAACCGATCGACCAGTTCAACCAGCCTGGCCGGGAGCGACCCTGTGGCAACAATGGCCCGGTCATCGACAAGCGTGTCGGTGAGCGTCACCAGCGGGTTGAAGATAACTGGCCGGCCAAGCAGGCGGGCAACACTGCCGAGCACCAGCATATCGAGTTGCCCAATGTAGCCGACCGCCAAGGCATCGCAGCGCAACAGGCGCAACGCCGTTTCCGGGGCCAGCCGCACGTAGGCTGCCAGCAGGCGCAGGCCGACCAGCAGCGCACCGGGCATTCCGAGGCCACTCTTGTCGCGCACCCGCTCGAAAACCGGGACGTGCGCTTCCTCCACACGCGCCCCGGCGGCCCGCAGGGCGCGGATGACCAGGCGGTTGCGTGGGTAGTTCCGCTCATACGAGCCTGCGTAGCAAATGCGCACAGTTCGACGCATGGAGCGAGTGTATCGTGTTGCGCTCGGTAGGCCGACTATCGGTACGCTGGCGTCGCTTGGTCGTTCAGTCCGTCTGCAACCCGCGCAGCTCGTCGCGGTACGCCAGGAGCGCGCGCCGGTAGCGGGCTATGTCGGTGGACTGGCTGGTAGCGAGGATGACATCGAAGGCGAGGGCGAGCGCCTCGGATGGGTTACCGGCGCTGAGCTGGCTGAGCGCAAGGAAGCAGCGCATGGCTTCGTTACCGGGGTAATCGTGGACGCCGCGCCCCAATAGGGCCAGGGAATCGGCGGTACGCCCCAGGTTGCGGTAGGTGCTGCCGAGTGCGAGCACCAGCCCCTCGAGTTCCGGCTCGTGCAGTCCGAGCGCTAGGGCACGCTCGTAATAGGGCACAGCCTCGGCCTCCAGGCCAAGGTAATCATGCACCCAGCCGGCCTGGTATTGGATAACCGGGTCATCCGGGTAGTCGGCGGCCAGGGCGACCAGCAGCGGCATGGCCGCCGTTGCGTCGCCGCGCTCGCGCAAAGCGACCGCTTCAGCCAGCCGGCTGTTCCGGTCAGCCATTGCGGCCTGTTTCATGCTTCCCAGGTGCGGTGCGGATGCAGAACTCTTCCCAGCGGTCGGGGCCTTCCATGCCGCGCACTTCCCAGGCCTCGATGTCGGTCAGCGCCGTCATGTCGTGGTGGACGCCCCCAGGGATCAGGACAATGTCACCCGGCCCCAGCGTCTGCTCGCGCACGTTCGCTGGGTCGGCCGGGTCGCCGATCTTCGCCAGCAACTCCCCGCTCACCAGCCAGACGACCTGGCTCTGCGGGTGGCTGTGCGCCCAGTGGTAACCCGCGTCGCAGTACATGTGCAACGTCCACGTGCCGGCGAAGACCAGCCGGCGACCGCGCCAACCACCCTCCGGGCTGGTCCATTCTTCGATCTCGTCCCAGTGGGTAAACGTATCGTGCATCAGGCGCCTGCTACTTGCTCGCCGAGCGTGGGTCGAAATAGTCGCGCAAGCCATCGCCGAGCAGGTTGAAACCCAGCACGGTGATCGTGAGCGCCAACCCAGGGAAGGTAATGTACCACCAGGCCTCCCGGAAGTAGGCACGCGCGCTAGAGATCATCGCGCCCCACTCCGGCGTCGGCGGCTGGGCGCCCAGCCCGATGAACGAGAGCGAGGAGGTTGCCAGGATCGCGTAGCCGACGTCGAGGGTCATCTGGATCACGATGACGCTGATTGCACTGGGCATGATATGCCGGTAGAGCAGGCGACCCCCCGGCACGCCCACCGAACGAGCAGCTTCGATGAAGTCACGGCTCTTGATCGCCAGCACCTGGCCACGCACCAGGCGGGCATACCACGGCCAGAAAACGGTGGAGAGGGCGATGACGGCGTTACGCAGGTTCGGCCCAAGGGTGGCGGATATTGCGATTGCCAGGATCAGCGCCGGAAATGCGAGGAACATGTCGGTGAGGCGCATCAGTAGCTCGTCGACCATGCCGCCGAAATAGCCGGCAATCGCGCCAAGCACCGTGCCAAGGGTCACTGCGATCGCCAGGATGACGACCGCCACGCCGAGTGAGTACTTCGCCCCGCTGATGACCCGCGAGAAGATGTCGCGCCCCAAGTCGTCGGTGCCGAACCAGTGCTTGCTGGAAGGGCCCAAGAGCTTATCCTGGATGTTCGGTGTGTTCGGTGCATAGAGCGATCCGCGCGCTTCTGCAAGGGGTTGGCCGATAGCGACGAGGACCAGGAACCCAAGCACGATCACCACGCCGAGCACGTTGAGCGGTTGGCCACGGAAGAAGCGCCGGTTGAAGGCGCGCAGGCGCGTGCGCCAGGTCACATCCTCAAGTTGGTTGCGCCGGTGCGCGGCTGCCGCGAGAGCATTCTCAGCCGGCGCTGTGCGCGCTACCGTGGAGGGTTTGGCGTGCGTCTCGTCAATGCTCATGCGTAGCTGATCCTCGGGTCTACGACAACGTACAACACATCAACAACTAGGTTCATGATGACGTAAACGAACGCGATCACCAGGGTTGTGCCCATGATCGCGTTGTAATCGAACTGTTGCACGCCTTGCACGGCATAGCGGCCAATGCCAGGCCAGGAGAAGACGATCTCCACCAATACCGCGCCGGAGAGCAGCAGGCCCACTTGCAGGCCGAGCACGGTAATCGTCGGCAGGAGTGCGTTCTTCAACGCGTGGCGGATGACAACCGTGCGTTGCCGCAACCCTTTGGCACGGGCTGTCCGCACGTAATCCTGGCTCAGCACTTCGAGCATGCCGCTGCGTACCATGCGGGTGACGACTGCCAGCGAGCCATACGCCAGCACAACCGAGGGCATCAGCAGGTGCTTGATCACCGTCCAGAAGAGGCTCAGGTTTCCGGCAAGCAGGGCATCGATCGAATAGAGCGACGTGATCTGGCGGGGTGCGTCGACCCCGATCGGCAGGCGTTGCCCATCCGGCAGCCAACCGAGCTTGGCAAAGAAGGCGAACTGCAGCATCAGCGCCAGCCAGAACGACGGCATGGCCAGCCCAGTGATCGACACCAGGCGGCCGATGAGGTCCCAAATGCTGTTGGGGTTGACCGCGGATAACACGCCAAGTGGGATGCCGACGACGACCGAAAGCATGAATGCTGCCAGCGCCAGTTCGATGGTGGCCGGGAGGTATTGCCGTAGGTCTTCGTTCACCGAACGGCGGGAGGAGGTGGAATCACCGAAATCGAGCCGCACGACATCGCCAACGTAGCGCACATATTGGGTCAGCAGCGGGTCATTGAACCCATACTTTTCGCGGAGCAGGTCGACTGTTTCCTTGCTGGCACGGGGGCCTGCCATGAGCCGTGCGGGGTCTGCCGGGATGATGTGCGATAGGCCGAACGTGATAACGGACAAGCCGAACAGGACAAACACGAGGAAGAACAAGCGTCGCACGATTATGCGGAGGATCATCTCCGAGATTCCTTCACCACGGCTCTACTCCTGCAAACACGCGAAACAGCAAGCAGGCAGCGCCCACCAGGACATACGTCTCCCGCATAGCGCATGGTCGCTTGCGGGGGATGCCACGCGCGCATCGGTCCGTTCGTTCGTGGCGCACATTCTGCCACACCCACACTTTCCGTAGAAAGCCGGGTGAGTGGCGCTTGCTATACTGTTCGACGTGTCGGTGAGCGCAGGAGCAGCTTCTCCGCTTGTGGTGGAACATGGGCGCTGGCGGTTCGACATTTCTGAACGGTGTTCGTTCCGGCGCTGGCCGAGCGACTGGCGGAGCGGTGGGTGAGCGGCGCGCTTCGTCCAGCGTTCTGGAGATCAGTGAGCGACTCTTCACCCGCCTGATCAACCATCTTGCCGATGTTGCGCCGCAGGAAGGCTGTGGTCTGGTCGCCTTTGACGGCGCCAGGCCTGTTGAGGTCTACCCCGGTACCAACGTGTTGGCAAGCGCCTCGCGCTTCCGTATGGCTGATAGCGAGGTGCTGCGGGCAGTCGAAGATATGGACCGCCGCGGCTGGTGGTTGGGTGCGATCTACCACTCCCACCCCAATTCGCCTGCTGAACCATCGACCACCGACTTGCGCGAAGCGAACTGGCCCGATGCACTCATGATCATCGTCTCGTTCATGGGTGGAGAACCGCAGGCAAAGGCGTGGAAGTTGTCCGGCCTGAGGTTCGAGCAGGTCGAAATTGTCATCGTGCCGGACCCACATGGTAGCGACTGGATGGAACGGGTGCGCAAGCGGGCGCGTGGCCTGCTGGGACGGTCGCGCCGGGGTGCGGCGCCGGCTGCACGCCCCGGCTGGAGCGCGCTCCCAAGCGGCCGGCAGCGGCCAGCCGGCGCCAGTGGTTCTCCGGTGGCTCCGCGCGCGCATGAAGCAGCGCAACCAAGCGGTGTTGTTCCACCACGCCGCGCTGTTGTCGGGATACTCGGCGGAATGGGGCCGCTGGCGACTGCCGACCTCTACCGCAAGATCATTGTCGCCACCGATGCCACAACCGACCAGGAACATGTGCCGGTCGTCATCTGGGCCGACCCCCGTGTGCCGGACCGCACCGAGGCCTTGCTCGCGGACGGCGAGGACCCCACTCCCTGGCTGGTGCGCGGCGGCAAGGCGCTTTCTGAGATGGGCGCGGATTTCATTGTCATGCCGTGCAACACGGCGCACGCGTTCCTGGAGCGTGTGCAGCCGGAAGTCAGTAAACCGATCCTGAGCATGATCGATGCCGCTGTCGATGTCGTCGCGCGCACCCTGCCGGGTGTGCAGGCGGTTGGGTTGCTGGCGACACGCGGCACACTTGCCAGCGAGGTTTACCAACGCGCGCTGCAAGCACGCGGTCTTGTGGCTGTTGTGCCGGATGAAGAGACACAGCACCGCTGCGTTGCTGCTGCGATCCGGGCGGTCAAGGCAGGCGACACGAGCAGCGCGACGACGGCTTTGCTTGTGGAAGCGAGCAGCCAGCTGGAACGGCAGGGCGCTCAGGCGCTGATTGCCGCCTGTACCGAGATCCCGGTTGTCCTCCAACAGCAGCATGTGGCGTTGCCGCTGGTGGATGCGACCGATGCTTTGGCTGTGCTGGCCGTTTCCACCGCGAGGCACCTGGATGCATCAGCGCGGGCCGGCAGCCCAGAGTGGGACACCTCGCCAGTCCCACGGGTTGACGACGCCGCTTCGTGAGCGGCGCGTAGCTGCGAGCCGAGGTTCTCGACCAACGTCGATGTGTCCTAACTGCGCCAGTCAGCCGGCGCAGCAAACGCCGTCCCCTGACGGCCGCGCCGAGCGCAAGAAGCCGCCAGGATACGTGCTGCTGCAGGTGCGCCGAAGCTGGCGCATCAGGTTGTGTTTGCCGGCAGCGGGACGGATGGCAACGTCGAGGCGACACGCGCGAGGTAGCGTCGCACGGCGAGGGACGCCCCAATGATCATGATGCTGCCGATGCACGCGCCCCACAGTGGGTACACCGGATCGAAGCGATAGAGCGCACCGGCCGCGAACCCGGAGAACGTGTACCCCAACGCTGTCATCACCTCAAACAGGGCGAACGAGCGCGCCTGGAGTGTCGCGGGGGCGACATCGCTGATGGCCGTGTAGAACGTCTGCGCGGAGACGCTGGCGATGCCCCAAATGAGGAACGCGAGCGCGAAGCTCCAGACATTGCTCCCAAGCGCGAGGAGCGCGAAGACGAAGGGCAGGAAGAAGGTCGTTGCCAGCAACCCGTTCATCGGCCGGGCAAGCCAGGCGCGGCGGGAGATGAGCAGGCCAGTGCAGATGCTGCCCACGGCAACCAGCGTGCCAAATTCGCCGACCCTCCGCAGGGAAATGCCGTGGATGTCGTACAAGTAGTTCGGCGCCAGTGTCAGCCCTAGCCAGGCGAAGAACACCACAGACAGGTTGAGGATACAGAGCGACAACGTCGGCCGGTGGCGTACAACATCGGCGTAGCGTGCGGTAGTGGCACTCTCTCTGGGTGGGGCGGGCGCGCGCACCATCCAGAAGAAGAACGCCGCGATGGCGACGCCCACGGTGGTGATCGCGAAGACGGCCCGGACGCCGAATACATCGGCGACGACGCCGCCAAGCAATGGAGCGCCCAGCGACGCAACCCCTGGGCCGATGGTGTAGATCAGCAGGAAGGAACGTGTGCGCGTGGCGCTGGTCGTCGCGTTGGCGATGACGCGCGAGATGGCTGGCCAAGCGACGTTGCCCAGCGCACCGATGAAAAACGCCGGGAACAGGTGCCAATACTCCTGCGCGATGAGGTAGGTGCCCGCGCCAACGACGATCAGGCTCCGTCCACCGCCGATGAGGAGACGGGGAGAGACGCGGTCAGATAGCGGGCCAGCGATGAACAGCCCAAGGAGCCGGAACAGCTCCGCAGCACCGAGGATCACCCCGACCAGCGCCGTGCTTGCTCCTAGCTCCTGGATATAGATTGGCCGGAAGCGGTCGGAGGCGCCCCAGGCCACCTGGGTAAAAAAGATCCCCCAGAACAGGAGCGCCAGGTTGCGGTCCAAACCAAACTGGAGGCGCCTCAGCATGGCGAGGATCGCGCTTCACACGCACAGCGGGTCCCCACGCAGGGGCCGATACGCATCCCACCCACCCAACCGCTCCCGTTCTTTCGTCCAGGGCCGTCGCCCGCGCGATAGCGTAGCAGGCGTTGGCGCTATCCGCCCTCTGGCAGCAGCTCCCAGATCCACGGGTAGCGGAAATAGTCGTCGAAGATCGGCCGCAGGTCGGTCGGGCTGTGCTCCTGGAAGGTTGCGAGCATCTCCCACGGGGTCATCACGCCGAGAGCATAGAGGTGGTAGATCGCTCGCCATGCCGCCCAGAACGGATCGATACCCATTGCCGCCCGCAGATCGTAGTAGAAGCGCGCCCCCTGCTCGTAGACCGAGTAGTACCACTGGCGGCTCGCATCGAGCGGCAGTTCCTCGTAGGTCGAATCGAGCCAGTAGAGGTAGCCGCCTGCAGGCGGGTCCGGCACTTCGCTGAACCCGCTGGGCAACCCGCGCTCGAAGAACTCGGCGCAGCCTTCGTCGATCCAGCCATCGATCAGGGTGCGGTTGCCGATGATGGCGTAACACCACTGGTGGGCCGTCTCGTGGTAGATCAGCCGGTCGAGGGGGACGTAACCAACGTTCACGTAGATCAGCTGCGGGAACTCCAGCCCGCCCGGCATGTTCGGCCCAACATCGACGATCGAATAGGTGGGATAGATATAGGGGCCGACCAGTTCACTGAGCCGGCGGATCGACTCCATCCCGATCGTCAGCATGGTGTCGATCTGGCCTGGGGTGGCGCCCGGCAGGCTGTAGACGAGCACCTGCGTGCCGGTGATCGGCTCAATCGCCTGGGTGATGGCGAAGCTGGGCGAGAGGACCAGCGCAAAATCGCGCACAGCGCTTGCGGTCAGCCGGTGGCGCGTCCGGCCATCGCCGAGCGATGCGCGACTGACGACTTCGCCAGTGTGGGCGACGATGACGTCGTCGGCGACATCGAGGGTGACATCGAAGTCGGCGATGCGCGATTGTGATGGGTCGAATGTCTCAGAATAGCCGTGCAGGTCGGAAACAATCGGGAACCAGTACCCCAGCCGTAACACCCCCTGGTCGCGCACTGTGCCGATAAAGTCGTTTGGGTATGTGCCGACATCGAGCCTGAAGCTGATGTCGATATCGACGGGTGGCGCCAGCCCCTGTGGCAGGTGCACTTGCAGGATGAAGCCGCCATAGGCGCTGGAGACGGTTCCCGGTTCGCCGGCGACGCTGATGCTGTTCACGGTGAAGTAGCCGTACTGGGCTGGGACGACCTGGAGATACAGTGTGTCCGGCAACCCGTCGGGAGCCGCAGCGATGTGGATGCGCTCCCAAGCATCTACCGCGCCGGTGGCGACGTCGGCTGCCAGGTCAAGGGTGTAGTGAAGGTCGAGGTCGGGGATCTCCACCTGTTGACCGGCGGGAAGCGGGTAGGTTGGGTAGGCTGGCAAGGTCCAGTCCGGCGGTGGGGCGGTCTCAGCTCCGTCGCCGTAGCGCCAGTAGAAGTAATGCGCCCCGACATTGCCCATCTCGACTTGCCAGCCGGCCGCGTTCCCGGGGGTGTAGGTGAGGACCCGCCGCTCGAACGGTTGCACCAGCACCCATTGTTGGACGCCGGCCACCCGCACGAGCGCCCAGTACGCTTCACCGATCGGGTAGCCGGTGGCGTAGAACGGGTTCGGAAAGAGCGTGCCGCGCGTGCGCCGTTCGCGTTCGATGATCGCGCCTTCGGTATGGAGGTAGTCCCAGAACACGCTGGCTACGCGATGGTTCGTCGCGTCGACCAGTGGGCCGGCTGTTGTGCCATAGCTGTCCGGCACACAGCAGCCCAGCGTCGCATCGCGGGAGATCGTCGTCGTCAGTGGGCTGCCTTCGGCCGGTGGGGCCGCCGCCAGGTGTGGCAGGAAGCTGGCATAGGTTGGGCCGTCCGGGTCGTCGGGGTCGCCAGCGATGTTGACCCGTGCCGGGGTCAATGCAATGTGGCGGTTGTCGCCAACCTGCAACTGCCCAGTGATCAGCTCACGCGCCAGCAGACCGTTGGTGACATACCAGATGTCGCTGGGGTCGTCGTCCGGGTTGCTGATCTCCATCCGGCTTTTCTCGAAATACTGGACAAGGCGCACGCCGCCTGGGGAGTCGTCGTATGTCTCACCAGCGCCGGTGGAGAGTGCCGCACCCCAGACCCAGGTACGTGCAACTGCCCCGCCTGCGACAAGTGCATCTGTGCGGTCCCAGGTGTGCTGGAAGAAGGCATTGTCGATCTCCCCCGGAGCGGCTGCGGCGAATGGTGGGTTGCCAGACATGCTGGCGAACCCAGTTGTCACGATCAGCACCGCAAGGACGAGCCGTCTACACACCGCCACCCTCGTTCCCGCTTGCACGCAGCACGACAGTACGTACATGTGTGCCATGGAGTATGCCAAGAGTACCCGCTGAGCGCGCGCCGGGTCAGTATGCCCAGGGGGCGTCTTGTTGGAGTGACCAGTGACGAGTGACCAGTGACCAGAGGGGGTGATCGTCCGTGTCCGAAGCGCGCTTCTCTGACGCAACGAGCGACCTTGTCCCGACAGTGTTCGGTGGTTGGAACACTCACTTGGGCTACTGTCAGCCCTGACACCGTCGGTCGGCGGGGAGCAGCCTTTCACTTGATGCGTTCGGCGCTCGACACAGGTGTTCGCCTGTCACAGATCGGGTCGATTCGATGGCCAGCGGGAGCGCACCGAGTAGTCAGCGGGCGCGAGGCTGGGGATAGGAGCAGAGACGCTAACCGGCTGTTCGAGAGCTGCGACGAGCCGTCAGCCGGGGTTGCCCTGATCGGCAATACTATCTGTGGGCGAAGCCTGGAGAGACATCTCGCTGATGAGGAAGCTTCGTTGTTCCTGATGTCGATGTGGTGTCGCCCCCTGTCGCCTGTCGCCAAAGGATGATGCATGCGAGAGCTAACACACTTCGATGCCGCCGGGCGGGCGCGGATGGTGGATGTCGGCGAGAAGCCAGACACCCACCGCATTGCGGTAGCTCAGGGGCGGGTGCGTATGGCGCCGGAGACGCTGCAGACGATTGTCGAGGGGCGGGCCAGCAAAGGGGACGTGCTGGGCGTCGCCCAGGTCGCGGCGATCATGGCGGCGAAGAAGACATCGGAGCTGGTGCCGATGTGCCACCCGATCAGCCTCACTGCGGTCAATGTCGTGTTGCGCCCATCGGAAGACACGACAGCGCCGGCCATCGAGATTGAGGCACGCGTTGAGACCCGTGGGAAGACCGGCGTCGAAATGGAGGCCCTAACGGCGGTCAGCGTCGCCGCACTCACCGTTTACGATATGGTCAAGGCGATTGACCGAGGCATGACAATTGAGGGGGTGCGTTTGGCCGAGAAACGTGGTGGCGTACATGGCGACTACATCGCGGAGGAGCGCTCGTGAGCGTGGTTTCGTGCCTGCGGCCGGACCCGGCAGCACTCGCCGAGGAGTGGCGGAGCCTCGTCGAGGCGGAGTATGCGCAGGTGGAGCGCCTGCGTGAGTTCCGCGACGACGACCATTACGCGCCGATCGCCCACCACTTTGCCGATGACCCACACCGCAGTGGCGACCCGCTGCTGGATGCGCTGCGAGCGGCATCGCGCCCGGATATGACCTGGGTCGATATCGGCGCGGGCGGTGGGCGCTATGCGCTACCGTTGGCGCTGGTCAGCCGGCAGGTGCTCGCTGTGGAGCCGAGCGAGGGTATGCGCCAGGTATTGCGCGAGAGCGCGGCAACTCATGGCATTGAGAACGTCCGCGTGCTGGCGCACCGCTGGCCGGAAGGCGCCGCGGAAGTCGTGGCCGATGCTAGCCTCGTCGCGCACGTTGGCTACGACATCCGCGACATCGCTAGGTTTGTCGACGCGGTTGAACGGGTCACCCGCGAGCGTTGCTACTGGGTCCTGATGGACCGCGCTCCCTCCAGCGGTTTCACGCGCCTGTGGGAACAGGTCCATGGCGAACCACGCCAACAGTTGCCCGGCATGCGCGAGTTCCTGGTCTATCTGCTGGCACGCGGCGCCACGCCGAATGTACGCATGTTCGTTCGTCAGGGTTGGCAGATCCCGGTTGACGAGCTGCCGGAGAATGCGCGTCGCCGCTTGTGGCTTGCGCCCGGTTCGGAAAAGGACCAGTTGCTCCAGCGCCTGCTCGCACGCGAACTTGCCTCCGGCACGACGGACTGGGATTTTCCGAGCGTCGTCGCACTGCTTGATTGGGAGCCTCGGCGGGCCGGTGGACGAGGAGCAGGTGCATGACCTACGGCGTTGAAACGCGTACAGGGCCAACCTACACGTTCCGTGTGCGGGTGCGCGCCGGGCTGTACGCCTGGCAGGCAAACGGTGATGTCTGGCGCGACATCGTCATCGCTGCCGACCAGAGCATGTACGCGCTTGCGATGACGATCCTCGACGCCTTCGACTTCGACAACGACCACATGTCGTCCTTCTATATGAGCGGTAAACGCGGGGACCGCTACACCGAAATCATCGTTGCTGGCGGCTCGCCGGAGCCGTCGTTCAGCATCTTCCCCTTCGGCTTGTTTCGGGCAACGCCGAACAACTGGCCCGTGCCGCCACCCCGGTACGCAGCCGAAACGTTGGTACGCGACGCAGGGCTGCCGGCAAAGCCGAGCAAGAAAGAGTTCCTCTACCTGTTCGACTTTGGCGACAACTGGGAGTTCGGCATCCAACTGCTGGCAGTCACCGACGCAGTTGACGAACGCGCCATCTACCCACGCATCGTTGCCGCATTGGGCGACCCACCACCGCAATACGGTGGAGACCAACCGTTTTTCGACGACGCTGACGTCGACGATCTTGACGATTATGGCGAGGGGATCCTCTTGCCCTTCCCAAGGACGTAGACCCGCCGCTCACGTCGATCGTGCTGCGGCGCTTCATGCGGGGCCGCGTACCAACGACTCTCCCGGTATTGGCGCCGGTGCGCCTTAGTGCTGAACGCCATTGCGGTTATGCTACCGGCCGCTCGCAACCGGCACGGCGCTTGCATCGGCCCAGGTGATGAGTCCGGGAATGAAGCGTGGGCGCAGGTCGGGGTGGTCCGGCCGGACACGGATGGTATAGCCGTGCAACCCGCTGGTACGGGCCGGCGAGGCGTCGGCTTCAAATGTGCATCGCGGGCCACCATCCCAGTTCACTGGGCGCATGCGGTCGATCTGCGGGTCGATAAACTCACCGCGCGCGTCGATCTTGCCTGAGTACAGCTCCACTGCTACATCGTCCGGTGTGAGCTCACCGAGGTTGACAAGCGCTGTGGCGTGGAGCGTCGTCCCGACTGCGAGCTCGCCGGTGGGGGTGGCGTCGCTGGCTTCGACACGCACGTCACCCCAGACGGCTGCTACCCTGGTCTTCCATGCTGCGAGCGCCTTGCCGGCAGCGACGTTGTCCGAACGTAAGTGCAGGGCGTGCTGAGCAGTGGGCAGATAGAAGCGCTCGGTGTACTCCCGCACCATGCGTTGCGCATTGGCGAATGGCGCGGTGGCGGCAATCGAGGCCTGCATGCGGCTGATCCACTGGCGGGGGATATGGTCCTGGCCACGGTCGTAGAACAGCGGCACGACTTCGCGTTCCAGGAGCTCGTAGAGCGCTTCGGCTTCAACCGCGTCCTGGTAGCCGTCGTCGTCGTAGATCTCGCCACGACCGATTGCCCAGCCGATCGGGACTGCCGCAGTGGCGTGTGATGCCCACATCTCGTCCCACCAGCCATCGAGCGTGGAGATGTTGAGTACCCCGTTGGCGGCTGCTTTCATGCCGCTGGTGCCGCTGGCTTCCATCGGCCTGCGCGGGTTGTTCAACCAGACATCGCACCCCTGGACCAGAAAGCGGGCGACAGCGGTGTCGTAGTTTTCAAGGAAGATGATCCGACGGCGGAAGCGCTCCTGGCGCGTCGCCTGGACGACCTGGCGGATCAGTTCCTTTCCGGCGTCGTCGCGTGGGTGCGCCTTGCCGGCAAAGATGAACTGCACCGGGCGCTCGGGATGGTTCAGAATGCGCTCCAGGCGCTCGGGGTCGCGCATCAAGAGCGTGGCGCGCTTATACGTTGCGAAACGGCGCGCAAAGCCGATCGTCAACACTTCCGGGTCGAGCACTTCTCCGGCGAAGTCGATGTCGGAACGCGGTGCGCCGCGCTTGATCAGCTGGGCCTGCAAGCGACGGCGGGTAAACGTAATCAGGCTCTCGCGCCGCCGCTCGTGGGTGCGCCACAGCTCTTCATCCGGGATGTGGCCAAGTTGTGTCCAGATCGTTTCATCGGTAGGTTCGTCACGCCAGCGAGGGCCGAGGTAGCGTTCGTAGCAGCTGTCGAGCTCCGGGGAGACCCAGGTGCGCAGGTGCACCCCGTTTGTGATGTGGTCGATTGGCGTCTCGTCCAGGGGCACGTTCGGCCAGAGCCCTTGCCACATCTTGCGCGTGACATCGCCGTGCAGCTTACTCACGCCATTGGTGACGGTCGCAAAGCGCAAGGCCAGCGGGGTCATGCCGTAGGGCTCGTTCTGATCGGCCGGGTTGCGACGCCCGAAGGCCAGGAACTGGTCCATCGTCAACCCTAGCTCATAGGCGTAATCCTTCAGATAGCGCTCGACGAGCCAGCCGGGGAAGGTGTCGTGGCCGGCCGGGACGGGCGTGTGGGAGGTGAATACGAGGCCGCCTGCCGCGACTTCCTTTGCCTCGTCAAATGTGAGCCCGTTCCGTTCCATCAGCATGCGCGCCCGTTCGAGCGCAAGGAACGCGGAGTGACCCTCGTTCAGGTGATAGACGGCAGGGTCGAGGTTGAGCGCATCCAGCGCGCGGCAACCGCCGATCCCGAGCACGATCTCCTGGCGGATGCGCATTTCCTGGTCGCCGCCGTAGAGCTGGTCGGTGATGTCGCGGTCTTCCGGCCAGTTTTCGTCCAAATTCGTATCGAGCAAGTACAGGTTGACGCGCCCAACGCGCACTTGCCAGATGCGGGCGAGCACATCTCGACCTGGGTGAGGAGCGACGACGCGCAGCTCGGCGCCGCTGGCATCGGTGACGAGCGTGAGCGGCAGTGTGTGGAAGTCGTTGACGTCGTACACCTCTTGCTGCCAGCCGGCATCGTTGAGGGTCTGGCGAAAGTACCCCTTCTGGTACAACAGCCCCACGCCAACGATCGGCACGCCGAGGTCGCTGGCTGCCTTGAGATGGTCACCGGCCAGCAAGCCCAGCCCGCCGGCGAAAATCGATAGACAGTCGGTCAGGCCGAACTCCGCGGAAAAGTAGCCAACGAGTGGCTGGTGCACCCCATCGTGGATGCGCTCAAACCAGGTGTGCGTATCGGCAAGGTAGGCATCCAGGTCCTGGGCGACCCGCTCCAGATGCGCCTGGAAGCCGTCGTCGGCGGCAAGTTCATTCAATCTGCGTTGTTCGATTGCGCCGAGCATCGCGACCGGGTTGTGGTGGGTCGACTCCCAGAGATCGTTGTCCATGCGCCGAAACAGGGCAATCGCTTCCGGGTTCCACGACCAGCGTAGGTTGTAGGCCACATCGCGCAGCCGCTCCAGCGCTGGCGGTACTGCGGGAACGACAGTAAACGTCTGAATCGGCTTCATCTATTCGCGCCTCCACGCATGCTATCGGTCGCAGCCTGACACTATGCCCGCTAGCGGCCACTCGCTGCAAGCAACGGTTGTGTCGACTACTGGCTGGGTCAGTGCGGAGCGAACATGGATTCGGCACGCTTGAGCAGCACGGCGTTGGTCGCGACGACGATGGATGAAGCGCTCATGAGAAGCGCCGCCCACTCTGGCCGGAGGTGAATGCCCCAGTTCGGGTACAGCACGCCAGCCGCGACCGGAATGGCGAGCACGCTCTCGGTCGCGGGGCCGGCTTGAGCAAGCCCGCTGACGAGCAATGCCTTTTCGCCGATGGTGAAAATGGCGGCACGGTCCTCGGCCCGCAGCACATCCTTCAAAAACTTGACCGCCGTTTCCTGCTGAAAGCGGAACATCGCGTCGGTGCTCGCAGAGACGTCAAAGAGCAATGCGATATCGAGCGGGACGCTATCGGCACTTCCGACCGATTCGATCTGCTGCCGGCGGCCTTCTTCGCTTATCTGAAAATCGGCCTGGGTCAGGCCCGTTACCGGCTGCCCGTTCGCATCGACGACCGAGACCGGCACGACGATCAGACGCGAATCGATGCGGATCGGCTCGTCGTCATCCACAGGCGGCGTCGCGGAAGGCGACTGTGCCGAAACAGCGGCCGCAGCGGCGATCAAAGCGAAAAACGAGAAAGCTGTTTTGAAGAGATGTTTGCGGAGCATAGCGAAGGAACACCTCGGGAGAGAAAGTGCTTGTAGGGAAGGGCAGTGAAATGCCGGATGTTTGCTCGGCAAACACTGCCCTTCGCTGAATCGAACCCAGGCGTCAACTAGTTGCCGTCATCGGCGGTCGAGCGAACCTCAACGTTCTGGTTCAGCCCGCGGCTGACGAGCAGCTTGACGAGGTCGCAGCCGCCGCCGCAACGCTCCGCGGCTACTACATCGAGGTTACCGGCTTCGCATCGGCCGAGGGCAATGCGCGGGCGAACAAGATCCTCAGCGATCGTCGTGCACAGGCAGTCAAG
>QEUZ01000473.1 GCA_003577355.1 Chloroflexota bacterium
CCCGATGCTGCGTACATCGCCGCACATATCGCCGAAGCGATTCACGCGCTTGATGAACGCCAGTACGCGGCTATGGTCCTCGATCGGTTGCGGCCGTACGTTGCGTACAACACGACCCTCGGCGGTACTGCGATGTGCAGAGGGTCGACCGCCCACTTCGTCGCCCTCCTCCAAACCACGCTGGGCCAGTACGCCGAAGCCGAACAGCACTTCGAGCAGGCGCTGGCCTTCAATCGCAAGTTGCAGGCACCACCGTTCCTCGCGCGCACGCAGTATGAGTACGCCAGCATGCTGGCAAAGAACGACAGAGCGGGAGATGAGCAACGTGCCCTCGTGCTGGTTGACCAGGCGCTGGCGACGGCGGAGTCGCTCGGCATGACGCGCCTCTCGGAGCAGGCGCTGGCGCTGAAGGTGCGCGTGCAGGGGATTCTGAAGGCGTAAAGCCACTCGCCACCGGCCATGCGATCAGGGCGTGATCCGTTCGATATCCGGGAAGCGGTCGAAGTGCCGGTCGAAGGTGGCGACCTGCTTGATGCCACGTTCGCGCATGACGACCGCGTGGTAGGCGTCGGCGTAGGAAACGTTGAGCGCGACGTACTCGTTCAGCGCCGAGCGCACGAGGCGTTTCCCGGGGAGCGTGATGCCTGGCAGGTCGAGCAGCTGCAGCAGCACGTCGCGGATGGCCGCTTTGGGCTGGTGGAACGACCGCTCGAGCGTGAACACGACTTCGAAGATCACCGTATTGGTTACTTCCACGCGCAGATCTCCGGCTTCGACGCGCTCCAAGAATGCTGTAGCGCGTGGCGACAGCTCGGGGTGATTGTCCAGCAGATGCAGCAGGATGACGTTCGAGTCCAGAAAGACGGCGCTCATGGCCGTGGCAAGCGCTCGAGGACATCGGCAGCGATCGCTTCCTCGGCTGCTGCGCGCAACGCATCGGCGTTGGACGCCAGTCGCTCGCTCTTGAAGATGCCCCGCGTGCTGGAGATGACGCTGCCGGAGCGTTCGATCCTGGCCCCGCCGCGTTCGAGCACGAACGTGACACGGTCACCCTCGTGAAGACCCAGCGCACGCCGGATCTCCGCCGGTATCGTGACCTGCCCTTTGCGTGTGACGACACTCGAGCGAGCCATAGAACTCCTCCCGACTTCACATAGGTAGTGCATCAGTGAGGATGTAGTGAATATGAAAAGAGTACTACGTGTCGTTGGGTGATTCCAGTGCGAGCAGGCGCTTGCGCTGAAGGTACGGATCCAGGGCATCCTCAAGGCGTAATAGCTTCGTCCGGCAGGGCTAGACGATGCGCGATCACTGGCTATACTGAGAGTGGCGAGTCCTCTCTCGCCTGCCACGGAGCACCCTCCCGTTCGCGTTCACATGCCGGAAAGGAGCCTCTCGTGATTGCCACACCCTCCTCACAGGCTGCGCGGATCCTTCAGCATCTGTGCAGCAAGGGCCTCTATGGGGACGTCACCGAATGGTGCGAAATGCGCGGTGACTGTGTCTGGGTCGTCACCTGCCCGGATTGCCGCACATCGTTCACCATCGACGACGACGAGTACGAGGAGCTGGTCGCCCTCAGCCGCGCCGAAGGCCAGAGCTGCGGGGTTGCGCCCGTCGTCTGGACAGAGTGACGCGCACGCTCCGTGGAGGAGCGCGGCGACATTTCCGTGACCAGTTCAGCCACGTGCTGCGGCGGCGACACGTGGTAGTTTGCTGCTGTGCGCAGCGCCGGGACGTGGAGCAGTGGTACAGGAGGGTAGCGTGAACGAGGCTGCGGCGGCGACACACGGGACCGTCGAGTCGAAGGCAGGGATCAGCGTCGTGCGGGCGCAGGAGAACTACCGCTCGTGGAAGACGGCGGAGTACCCGGCTGGGCTATCGGCGAACAACGTTGGCGCGAAAGAGCTTTCGATGAACGTCTCTACCCTGCCGCCCGGTGGGGTGATCGACGCGCACATCCACGTCGGCTTCGAGGTGGGCATCTACGTGCTCTCCGGCGCGATGCGCTACGAGTACGGACCCGGCCTGCGCGAAACGATGGTCGCTGGGCCGGGCGATTTCGTCTTCGTCGAGCCGGGCGTGCCGCACCAGGTCTGCAACGTCAGCGACACAGAGCCGGCGATCTGTGTCGTCGCCCGCTCCGCCGCCGACGAGTGGGACCGGATCGTGCCGTACCAGCACTGAGCGCGACTTGCCTGCGGTGTTGACACACGTCCGACGGAGCGGCTTGCCGGGAGGACGCCAGCGCCCGCTACCAGCGCCGCTTGACGATCTCCACCTGCAGGCGTAGCTCGCTGCCGTCGGCAAACGTCAGCACCAGCTGGCGGCAACCCACCGGCCAGCTCTTGTCCGTCCGCCAGACAAAGACGTAGCGGCTGTAGTTCCGCTGCCAG
>QEUZ01000474.1 GCA_003577355.1 Chloroflexota bacterium
CGAGCGGGAGAAGTAGTCGGCGTCCCCGGGCACTCCTTTCAGGGGGATGAGACTCCCGTTGGCGTCAAGCCAAAGCTCCCAGCCATCTTCCGGTGTGTGGAACGTAAGCGTCGGGAGCACACGGCCCCGCTGAAGCGCTTCGGCGCGTACGTGCGGAATCTTCTCAAGTTCCCTTATAGACAGCATCGCACTTGTCACGTTGGATTCCCAGGGCGTCTACCGGACTATGGGTTCACCGGCGCCACCCGGCCGACCTGCCGAGCGGAGCGATAGGTGCTGGACACGAGACGCGAGGGGGTTCGAGAGATCACCCGGGTGACGTCCGCTGCAACGAGGGGCTAGCCGACACCCCGTAGGAGGTCGCGGAGTTCTGCATCGTCGACGGCGGCCACCAACGAGCCGTAGTACCACTTGCGTGCTGCCGGCAGCTTCTTGGTGACGACCTCGGCATTCACGACAAGGTTAATGAGCTCCTTTGGGTGCGTGACTGCGTTTCGAACCTCGAGCAGCTCACGGAAGGCTTGCCAACCGAACCGAGAGAGATCAAGCGACGACTGGGAGCCGAAGACGCGCGGAATCACTGTGAACGTAAGCAGCAGTGAATCGAGCGCGTTCCCAAACGCTGGTTTGGCCACTGCAGCTTTGGCCTTGGAATCAAACCGATAAGATTCCTCGCGCAAGAGTGCTTGCTCAGGGACGGAGAGCCCGACCTCGCCCCGCTCGTGCGCCCACAAGATCACCTGACGAGCCGAGTACATCGTGCCCTCGACTTCAGCGAAGAACGTGCGGATCAGCTGTCGCAGCTCGAACTGGAGCAGCTTGTGCTTCTCTTGATCGCGGGTGTCTGAAAGCCAGTCGCGGAAGGCGAGCTCGTACCGCACAAGACATCGGTCGGTGTCGCCCTTCAGGACTGAGACCGTGCCGCGGAGAGACTGGAGGCTGTGTGCAAGGTCCGTGGGGCGGAATGTGCGGCTCACGGTCTTCAAGAGCTCCCCTAAGGCGTCCACTACGCCCTGCACGTCCTCCTCGCGTTGCAGGGCCTCGAGCTTCTCCACGTGACGTTTCACTTCTGGATCATTGCTCACGCTGCACCCACTACGGCTCCTCCGCGTGCCGGCCAACGAATCATGACCTGAGCGGCGATATGGCGGGGCCCTGTCGTCCGCTCGCGCTACGCGTTAGCCTCTGGGTCACTTACGATCATCGCTGGCGCACTTCCAGCACAAAGTCCGGAGCATCCTCGATGCGGAAGGTGCGAAACCGCCCGCGACAGGTGGATCCTGGCGTGTGGTCCTTGTAAGTTGTGATGCCCACGACCTGGCCCGATCGTAGCCAGATCGCGCTGTAGTCGTGATAGCCGAAGCCAGCGCCAGTGATGCACCACTGAAGGACCTCGTAGTCTTCAAGGAACTGTCGATCTTGCGGCGTGCCCATGATCTCAAGCACTTTCGCCCGGCCATCACCCTTCTCGATTCGAATGGTCTTGTTTGGAAGCACCATTGTGCGGCAGGCCAAAGCTAGGACGAAGAGACTCGCGAGACTGAAGACTCGTGTGTTCATGACCTCTCCGCAGTACTGGTCGATTCCCCGGCGGCTAACAGATCTGAGTTCAGCGGCAACAAGGCGAAGGCCTGTTGCCCGCTCGAACGGGTTGCTAGGCGACCTGCCACCCGCGCCTCAGAATTTGAGCCTTTTCGCGGCAGCGCTGATGCTCTTGTCATGTTCCTCGAGGCGAACTCGCTCCCGCTCTTCAAGCTCCCGCCGCCGCCGGTCCCACTCCAAGTACCGCTCATTGGCCTCTTGCGCAGCAAGGACAAGTGTATCCCTGTGGTAACGCTCAACTTCGTCGACGGTCGTGCCGTCTAGTACCACCGTGTCACCGTAGACGCGTGCAATGCCGGGCCGGTGCATAGACGTATAGCTTCTCGGGTGATCCCATGCTTCAACAAACAATTCGACCCACTCTGCAGGCGGGCGGTAGGTTAGGCGAAATGGGACCCGGTACAAGGCGCTACCGCGGGTACCGTCACCCCTTGGGGTGCCGATCTGGTCTGCGATAACTCCCTCAATCTTGATCGGTTGAAAGGCGGCCGAAACGGCCGGCGCATCGGCCCGACCGGAAGCCGGCTTGAAAGACCCCGGTTTCAAAGCCCCGACTCCGACCGGGGGCGCGACAGGCCGCGTTCCAAGAAGAGTCGCCAAGAGATCCTGGTAGTGGCGCTCGTTGTAAGGCACGCCCCGCAAGTCGATGTAGTACTTACCCTGCAACCAGGTTGGTGACGCCTTTGGCCATTCCGCCTGCCGCAGAATCGGGATGAACTTTCGCTCATTCCTCGTCGTGAACACCTCTCCCGTCATGATGTCGCCCTCGTACCCGACTCCGCCCTCTCG
>QEUZ01000035.1 GCA_003577355.1 Chloroflexota bacterium
GCCGAGGCGAGGAACTGGCGTGTTTCGCCATCCGCGCTCTCAGTTGTCAGGACAAACGGGGCCTGTTCACGCCCGTGGCTCTTCAGTTTGTCGAAACCCAGGCGGGAGACCGATACAACACGGGTGTTCAGGTGGAGGTGCGCCGCGACGCGCGGATGCTGGGCAAGCGGCGCCAGATAGTCCTCGATCAGTTCGGCGCCGGTTGGGTAATGGTCTGGGTCGGGTTCGTCCCAGGCGGTTTCGTGCAGGAGCCCACGGGCAGCCGCATCGATGTTAAAGCGCCACGGGGAGAAGACGCGGACATGGCTCCAATGCTGGATGTGTCCAGCCGGCTGGTCGTCCTGCTCCAGAATGAGTGGGGTCAGGCCACGCTGGAGGGCGTGGGCCGCAGCTGCCAGCCCAACCGGGCCAGCTCCAATAATCGCGATAGGGAGTGCCTGTTGTTCCATTTCGAGCTCACTTGTTCCGTTGACTCGTACACCCTCCAACCCATGCCGAAGGTTTCGTAAAAATACGAAATGCTTGGCAGGCGGTCAACTGTCCATTCGAACAGGGGTAGATCGTGAACGTGATTACACGCTACGGGCTGTCCGTTGGAGGAGACAACAAATTCTTTACACGCTCCCGCCGGATACCGCTATCATTCCGTCGTTAGATCAATGCGTATTGATGTATTGGCAGGAAACGTCGGCATGTCTGTCGCTGAATCAAGAGAGTTGGACGTCTACGCGCACCTGTACGCTGCGCTGGGCGACCCGACGCGCCTTGCGATCCTCGTGTTGCTGCGTCAGCGGGACCAGTGTGTCTGCCACCTGATGGAAGCGCTTGATCTGCGGCAAAGCCTGGTGTCGCATCATGTCGGCGTGCTCCGGCGGGCTGGGCTCGTCGTTAGTTATCCACACCCCAACGACCGCCGCTGGCTCTATTACCGCCTCGACCGCGCCGCCGTTGCGGCGCTGGCGCAGCAGATCGGCTGGTTGCAGGACGTGGTTGGGTACGATCCTATCCCGCAGCCGTGCCCGGCTGATGCACTCCAGGGTCGGGCAGAATGATCTATACGGCTGCGGAGTGGCGCATGGCGCTGGCCGAAGCGTTCGGCACGTTCGGGCTGGTGTTCGCTGGGGCTGGGGCGATCACGATCAACGCGGTAACCGACGGCGCTGTTAGCCATGTTGGAATTGGCCTGACGTTTGGGCTGATCGTCATGGCGATGATCTATGCCATTGGGCACGTGTCCGGTGCACACATCAACCCAGCGGTGACGGTTGCGTTCTGGCTGACCAGGCACTTTCCGGCGCGGCGTGTCCCGCTGTATCTCGCGGCGCAACTCGTGGGTGGCCTTGTTGCAGCGTTGCTGCTGCGTGGCATGTTCGGTGACGCAGGGAACCTAGGGTCGACCGTGCCGCGCGGCAGTGCGGGCCAATCGCTGTTGCTCGAACTGCTCCTCACACTGGTGCTGATGTTCGTCATTATGGCGGTCGCGACCGATGTACGGGCGATCGGGCAGGCGGCGGCGCTGGCGATCGGCGGCACGGTCGGGTTGGAGGCCCTCTTCGCCGGGCCGATCTCCGGCGCGTCTATGAACCCAGCTCGCTCACTTGCTCCAGCGATCGTCTCCGGCGCCTGGGAGGCGCAGTGGATCTACATTGTCGGGCCGGTTGCCGGTGCGCTGATCGGCGCGGTCCTCTACATGCTCATTCGTGCTGAACACACAACAGGAGGACACGCATGACGACACACCCGGTACGCGTGCTGTTTCTGTGCACCCACAACTCCGCCCGTTCCCAAATGGCGGAAGCGCTGTTGCGTCATCTCGGTGGCGACCGGTTCGAGGTCTACTCCGCCGGGACTGAGGAGACGCGTGTGCACCCGCTGGCGATCGAGGCGATGCAGGAGGTTGGCATCGACATCTCAGGCGCGCGCTCCAAGCACCTGCGCGAATTCCTTGGGCAAGACTTCGACTACGTCATCACCGTCTGCGACCGAGCCGCGGAATCGTGCCCGATCTTCCCCGGCGACCCGAAGCGTATCCATTGGTCGTTCCCTGACCCGAGCGCTGTGGAAGGCAGCGAGGACGAACGGCGTCGCGCGTTTGCACGTGTGCGTGATGAGATTACCCTCCGCCTGCGGACGTGGGTCCAGTTGCCGCACGCACCACGCGCTGCTGCGAGGTAGTTCTGTGCGGTCGCACGTGGCGAGGTGTACGCGACATAACGATTCCATGCACTCTGGTACACTTGCGGGATGAATACCTTGACGCCTGCACCACCTGGAGCAACCACGACGACGCCAGAGAACGTTGCTCCCAGGCAGCTTCACCCTCTACGCCGGTCGCGCGTGAGCAGCTTCTACGATCTCACCTTCGACGAGCTGCGAGACATGTTGGCGGGGCGCGGGCAGCCGGGCTACCGCGCGCAGCAGTTGTACGAGTGGGCGTACAAGCGCCTGGCCGGCGACTACCGAGATATGACCGTGCTGCCTGCCGCACTGCGCGCATCGCTAGCGAACGAGTTGCCGCTGGACGTGCTGACCCCAGTACGCGAGATCGAGACTGACGACGGCGACACGGTAAAGGTGCTCTACCGCACTGCCGACGGCCAGACGATCGAAACGGTGTTGATGTACTACGCCGATCGCGCGACGGTCTGTGTCTCATGCCAGGTCGGATGCGCGGTTGGTTGCTCGTTCTGCGCCACTGGGATGGGTGGGTTGCAGCGCAACTTGACGACTGGGGAGATGGTGGCGCAGGTCATCGACATGGCACGGCGCGCGCGAAGGCGTGGCCGGCCACTCACCAATATTGTCATGATGGGCATGGGCGAGCCGTTCCACAACTACGCTGCCGTGATGAAGATGGTCGCAATCCTGCACGACGCACGTGGGATGCAGGTTGGCGCGCGCCGCATCACCCTTTCGACATCAGGTGTTGTGCCGTTCATCGACCGGCTTGCGAGTGAGCCGTTCCAAGTGAACCTGGCGATATCGATCCACGCAGCCGATGATGCGTTGCGCTCAGAGCTGGTGCCGCTCAACCGGCGTTGGCCGCTGGACGAATTGCTGGGTGCGGTGCGGCGCTACATCCGGCAAACCGGCCGGCGCGTCTCGTTTGAATATGCCTTGATTGCAGATGTCAACGACCGAGACGACGATGCCTGGAACTTGGCGCGCAGGTTGCGGGGGCTTCTCTGCCATGTCAACCTGATCCCACTGAACCCGACTCCAGCAGCGCCATACCAGCGGCCCTCAGCCGATCGGATAGCGCGCTTCGAGCGCATCCTGGTGGAGGCGGGCATCCCGACAACCGTGAGATACTCCCGCGGGGTTGAGATAGCGGCCGCCTGTGGCCAGCTCCGCGCGCAGCATGCGCCCGTAACTGCGCAGCCGCCGTTGATGGGAGAGAACCATGGCTGACGTACAGACCACACTTGAGGTGATCCAGACCGACAAGGCGGCCGCGCCGATCGGCCCGTACTCGCAGGCAATCCGTGCCAACGGGTTCGTGTTTGTCGCGGGCGAGAAAGGGATCGACCCGGCGACGAACCAGATCGTGCCCGGTGGGACAGTCGCAGAAACCCGCCAAACCCTGGAAAACATCCGCAATATTCTGGAGGCGGCTGGTTCCGGTCTGGACCGCGTGGTGGCTACGACAGTCTACCTCGTCGATCTCAGTGAATTCGCGGCGATGAATGCCGTCTACGCCGAGTACTTCGTCAGCAACCCGCCAGGGCGGACGACCGTTGGCGTATCCGCCTTGCCTGCTGGTGCGCGCGTCGAAATCACGGTAACCGCACTGGCCTGACCCTGCCGTCAGGCCGGCACGCGAGCTGCGACGTTGGTGTCCAGCGTCCGCTGCGTTGGTGGGCGGCGAAGTCTCTGGCCTCTCGTCGCAGTGCGGAGGATCGAGCGATGTCGTCCTGCTTCTATTGCGACCGGATCCAGTCGGCCGATGCCGCGTACACCGGGCGAGCCGCGCAATACGACCTTGGCTCCGAGGCGCCGCGCTGCGCCTGGCACTGGCGTTTCATCTGCGACTGCTGCGGGGCGGCAGGCCACTACATGACCCGCTTCTTCTGCCCTCGCGCCGGACAGTTGTTCTGTGGCGCTGCGGGCTCGGTGGAGTATCGGGCGGCCCCGTTCTGGGACCGGCACGAAGCCTGGTTCCTGCGCTGTCCGGCATGTGGCGAAGAGCATGCGTCGCTCGACCGGGCAGAGTTCGAGGGTGCACACCCCTGGCAGATGGCGCCCGACGCGCGCACGGAGCGTCGCTGGCTTTCTCCTGAACCGTACTTGCAGCGCTACCCACCGGCGAATGTGCCGACAGTGCGCATGGAGACCCTCAGCGATGCGGATATTGATGCCAACTGGAGTCGCAATGCCGACATCTGGAACGCGACCTACGACAGCCAGGGGGACCGAACGCGCAAGTACTTCAGCGACCCGGTCGTGTTTGCGTTCCTCGGCGATGTCGCTGGGCAGGATGTGCTGGACGCTGGCTGTGGTGCTGGTTATCTGGCACGCATCCTGGCGCAACGCGGTGCGCGGGTGGTCGGCGTCGAGAATGCCCGCCGGTTTTATGAGTTGGCAACAGCGCGCGAGGCGAGTGATGCGCTGGGGATCGCCTACTATCACGCGTCGATCTCGAACATGCCGTTTCTGGCAGACGCGAGCTTTGACGCTGTCGTCGCGAACTTCGTCCTCATGGATGTGCTGGACTACACGACCGCCGTCGCTGAGATCGCGCGCGTGTTGCGGCCCGGCGGCAGGTTTGTGTTCGTCATCACCCATACAAGCACGCATGGCCATTGGGTAGCGCCAGCGCCCGACTCCCCACGGCGTGAGGATCGGTCCGGCTGGCTGGAGGACCGCTACTTCGTGCGCGATGCCGGATACAGCCAGTGGGGCGCGTTGCACCCGGTGCTGGGTTTCAACAGGCCGTTCCGCGACTACATTGCCGCGTGTCGCGCAGCCGGGTTGGCGCTGCGCGACATCGAAGAGCCGGAGCTCAGCGCGCAGGGGCGGCGGGAGCTTCCACCGTGGGACGTTCGTGAAGCGAGCCGCCTGGCGTATAACTGGGTCGTCCGCTGCGAGAAGGCTCCGGCGACCGGGTAGATCAGTTCCGGAACAGGTCGTCGATATCGTAGTAGTCGTACTCCGCTTCCATCCGTTCGCGCAGATAGTTGCGCGTGAGGACGGTGATGCGCCGTACTTCGTCGATGTCCAGCTCTTCCAGCTCGGCGACCTCGCGCGCGCTGCGTTCCTGCATCGTGCGCTGCAAGAAGACAGTGCGCCAGAGGTCCGGTACATCGGCAAGGACACTGACCAGAAAATTGAGCGTTTCGTTGTCGATCGCGATCTGTTCGGGGCCACGCGACGCAGGGTCTGGGATGACGTCGCCGACGCGAACTTCCTCGCCCCCCTCACCCTCGTCGCTCGACGAGATAGTCTGCTCCAGCGAGATGAAGCGCCGGCGTTCGTTCTGGACGCGGCGGACCTCGCGGGCGATGACATCCTGCGCGCGTGCTCGGAGGAACCCGGATAGATCGCGGATTGGCTGTCCCTGATCGAGCCGTGCGAGCGCAGCGGCAAAAGCGGAGTCGATCACTTCGTCGCGGTGTAGGTCGTCGAAGTCGAGTTGACCAGTGTTGGTGCGCCGGCCGAGCTCGTAGCCGACGTAGGCGCTCAACGCGCCCAGTAGTTCCGCCGGTCGTTCACGCAACTGGCGCTGCTGGTTGGCGACGGTCAGCAGCGTGTCTGCCAGGTGCGGTCGGTGACCGTTGGCGGCGTCGCCCTGCCCTGTGGATTGTTGGTCGCTTCCCGACATCAGCATGACCCTATCGACATTACAACGCCTAAGTGTAGTGCAGGACCCGCGAAGATGTGCAGGTGTGGCGCCAACCGAAGGGGATGACGACGCAGGTCGGGGCACGATACGATGTGGATTGCAGATGTGACAATCTGTCACAGATTTTCTGCTGAAACATGACCATTGGACAGGTCATTTCACGAAATCACAATAGATTCCGACTGGAACCTTCACAAGAACATCATTTACAATCGGTCTCATTCGATACGATCCAGGTGACTCGACACAGGCACTCGTGATTGGAGCGCGATGATGCAGGTCGGACGCCAGGTCCCCGCGCACCGCCGATCCGGCGGGACGCTGGTCGGTCGGCCCCGCATCATTGCCCATCGCGGCGCTTCTGCCATTGCACCGGAGAACACGTTGCTTGCATTTCGGCTCGCGGCTGAGGCTGGGGCCGACATGCTCGAAACCGATGTCCAGTTCTCGCGTGATGGGGCTGCGGTCCTGATCCACGATAGCGACCTTGCGCGCACAACGGATTGCATCGGGCTCGTGAGCGCGATGGCTTGGAGTGAGTTGTCCGTTTGCGATGCCGGCTACTGGTTTACACCGAACGGCGCAACGCGGCATCCATACCGGGGCTTGAAAATCGGTGTGCCACGGTTGGAGGAGCTGTTCGCCCTGATCGACGCCCTCAATCCGGCGATTGTGCTGCAATTGGAGTTGAAAGTCGATGCCGGCGTTCCTGCCGCGCGCTGTGGTCGCGATGCAGCCCGCCTGGCGCAGATGCTGGCGGAGCATGGTTGGTTGAACCGGGCAATCGTGTCGTCGTTCAGCACAGCCGCACTGGATGCAGTCAAGGCGGCGGAGCCACAGGCGCGCACTGCCTATATTGTCGGGCGCGACGCCGACATCCATGCCGCGCTTGCCTACGCTGTCGCACGGAAGCATGAGGCGCTCAACCCCGAGCACCTGCGGCTTGGCATGGTCGAAGAAGGCCGTGACATTGTCTCGCTTGCGCACGCAGCTGGAGTAGCGGTCTATCCGTGGACGGTGAATGTTGCCGACCGCGCCTTGGAACTCGCACAGATGGGCGTGGATGGCGTGATGACTGATGACCCGGAACGATTGCGCCGGGTCCTCGAGGCAGGGTGACGGTGTTTAGCGCAACACCCGGAGGATTGCGCTCGGTGCGGCTGGACGTGCCTGGACGGGGGCCGGGCGGACGATACCTTCTTCGACGCGCAGTGGGGTGCCTTCGATATCGTATTCCGTCAGCTGGATGCGTTCTGCACGGGCTTTTGGAACGGGATGGCCATCGCGCGTGAAGTAGCAGGCGACGACGTAGCGCCCATCGCGACTCTCGCGGCGCCGCTCGCACCAGGCAGGCAAGTAGTCCTTCGTGTGCTTCTCGGTCATTGTCGGGCTCCTTCCGCGGCAGCGGTTCGCCACACGGCGGCCGTTGACGTCTTCGGCGGCCCCAAAGATCGTCTGACCACGCCGCGGTGGACCATCTAGCGAATTGCTCTATCAACGGACACCAAGAGACGAGACACGGCACGCCGTGCTCGTGACTCCAGCATACTCCCCTGTGTCAAGATGTTGCTGGGCCTCGGGCGCCCCTCAGGCTTTTGCATGACCCTGATCTGATGCGGAATCTTCGGAGCCGTTGCGAAGCCCAAATCCGCACCACGACTGAAAATGCACGATTACCGCGCAAAATCCTGAAGGGCGCCCCACGGCCTCACGAACCTGGTTGCGCTGATGGGGTTGTTGCAATTAAAGACTGCGGGCCGCAGATGTTCCGCGGCCCGCAGTACCTTGGCGATGCAGATGGCGGGCGTGGTTACCCCTCGCGATACATCCGGTACACGTTGTAGGTGTTCAGGTAGATTGGGTTGTGCTCGAACCCCTTGATGTTCGGCTGGAGGATCGTGTACCAGTTGACGCTGCCCCAGTAAATTGCGGCCGGGTCTTGTTCGGTCAGAATATTGTTCGCTTCGGCCATCAGCGTTGTGTATTCCTCCGCCGGTACGCCCGGGGCGACGGTGTCAAGGATTTCGTCGAGCCGGTCGTTCTTGTAGAAGCCGGCGTTCGAGCCATTTGGTGTCCACGATGCGCTGGCGAAGTTCGGGTAGATCTCGTTATAGGCGTCGTTATAGTCCGGCCACCAGCCCCAGCTCACAAAGTGCGGCCGCTCTTCGGGCGGTGTCTCGCTGTAGTTGAAGTCGGTGAGTGCACCCTCCTCCTTCTGGACGATGTCCATTGTGATGCCGATCTTCTGCAGGTTCGCCTGGAAGAGTTGGGCGACGGATATATCGTTGTCTGAGCTACTGGAGAGCCAGTATTCGAGCTTCTCGTTGAAGTCCCAACCTGCTTCTTCCAGGAGCTGCTTGGCTTTATCGAGGTCGGTGTCGTAGATAAACCCATTGGGGTCGTAACCACGTGTCGTTGGGGTGCACGGTCCACTCGTGCGGATAATCAAACCCTCATAGACCCCTTGGCGCACGTCCTCATAGGGGAAGGCGTAGGAGAATCCCTGACGTGCTTTGGGGTCTTTGATCTTCGCGCCGCAGTTCAACACGGTCCAGGCAACATGGGTGGAGTCATAGCGCAAGACGTTGAGCTTGCCGGCCTGCTCGATCGAGGTGACGTCGCGCACCGTGAGTGATTGCGTGAGGGCGTCGGCTTCGCCGGCTTCGATCAGTTGCCGGCGGGTTGCGGATTCCGGGACGATGCGGAAGACGATCTCGTCGAAATGTGGGCCATCCCAGCCGCCGTGGAAGTCTTCGAAGCGTTCGATCACGATGCGGTCGTTCTGGATGTACTCGCGCAGCTTGTACGGGCCGGTGCCGACCACATTCTCGCGGAACCACTCATGCGCAAACTCGTCGTCGGGCGTCTTGTTGGCTTCAACGGCGGCTGGTGAGACGACCAGCGGCCCGTACTGCGAGGCCATTGCCGCCAGGAAGATGTCGTTACCAGTATCGAGTGTGAACTTGACGGTGTTCTTGTCCACCGCAACGATCTGGGTATCCGGGTCAGAGACGAAGCGGCGGATGACGTCGGTTGGGCCGAGCTGCATCTTGTGGAAGCGGCGGAACGACTGAGCAACCGCTTCGGCATCACAGGTGGTGCCGTCGTGGAAGAGGACCCCATCTGGGATGGTAAAGGTCCACTCCTTGTACTCCGGGTCGCTGCTCCACTCCGAAGCAAGCATTGGCTCGTACTCGAACGTGTCGCTGCCCTTCAGGCGAACAAGCATTTCGTAGGTGCCGAAGAAGACGCTGCTGGCGGTGCTGTCGTAGGCGGACTGTGGGTCCAGGTCGGGGATGTTGCCGGTGACGATGATCGTCAGGCGGCCACCGCCTTGTGGCGTCCCGGCTGTCGGCGTCTCTCCCGGTGCAGTCGTCGGCGTTGGAACTTCGCCGCTGCCCGCAGTTGCGGTTGGCGCAGTGTCGTCGTCGTCTCCGCCACAGGCAGCAAGGAGCCAGCCGATGGCGGGGACGGTCAGGCCGAGTGCAATGCCGCGACGCAGCACTTCGCGTCGTGAGATCCGCCGGCTACCAACCTGGAGCAACAGCTCGGCGATTTCTTCGTCACCCGGCCTGTCGATCGTGTCGGTATCGTTGCGCAGAGACATACGCTGGACTCCTTCTCCTCGCTACCCAAGCGTAAGCGAACTGTCTCAGGGAACAGTCGCTCCTGGTACGATCAACCAGTCCTCATCACCGCGACCCGACTTCCATCGGCGCAAGGAACCTGGCGACCATGTGCCCAAACGCAGGTCACGTGGAAACAGCCCACGAATGCCGATTCGTCGCGTTCGAATGGCATTGGTTCTGAAGTGCCTCTGTTGTCGGGTACGCATTTCACAGGCAGAACATATAGCATTACGCTGTATTTCTCAAGATGAAACGCTCGGCTCCTGGTGCAACATACGCATCTCTCGCGTTCCACAATGCCACGTGACGCTCGTGTCAGCCAGCACACCTGGAGCCGTGCCTATGCAATGCTGTCTGCCCGCACAGGGATACGCATTGCGCCTCGAGCATCGCCCCTGATCGAGCGGTGCGTTCGCGAGCGTGTTGTCACACTCACGATGTGAGACGGCCCGCTGTGGCGTTGGGTTCCACCAACGGCTACCCAGTCTCTCGGCGCCGGCGCAGGATCCCGGCTATGGCGATGCCTGCTATTGAGACCGCGGCGATCGCTCGCCCAATGCGTGGGTTTGGTGCGTTGGCGCCTGAGGCTTCCTGGGTCCGCTCGGCGGAGGGTTGCGAGGTGTGTCGGCCCCAGCCTGCATGCTGGCCACGTCGCACCGCATTGGAACGGTCGACAGGATCTTCCAGCTTGTCCGGATTCTGGGCGAGGTCGCGCACCGTTTCGGGGTCGAAGCGGGTGCCGAGGATGGCGTTCACCTCGGCGCCAATGACGAAGATGATCCCCGAGATGTAGAGAAAGAACATGAGTACCACGATGCTGCCAAGCGCCCCATATGCGCTACCGGGGTTGCTGAGCTGCAGGTAGAGCTTGAAGCCGAACACAGTCAGCAGCCACAGCACGGTCGCGGTGACCGAGCCTGGAGATATCCAGCGAAACGACTGGTCGACCGCCGGTCCGACGTAGTACAGCAGCCCCAATACCAGCATGACTAGCGCGATTGACACGGGCCAGCGCAGAAACTCGATTGCCGTCGACAGTTCGTTGCCCAACTCGAGACTGCTGGAGAGCCAGCCTGCGACGTCCTCCCCAAACACCAGCAAGAGGAATGCACCGTTGATGAGCAACGCAATGAGCATGGTCAGGCCGACAGCGATTGCCTTCAGCGCAAGCCAGCCACGCTGGTCGGTAACGCCATAGGCACGGTTGAATGCTTTGATCAGCGTCGCGACGCCATTCGACCCGGACCAGATCGCGACCAAGGCAGCGGTCACAACACCGATGGATGCGAGCCCGCCGCTCACATTGGCGATCGCGTTATCGACGAGGGTCAGCAGCAGCTCGCGGATCTCGTTTGGGGCGTTCTCGTTGATCACCTCTATCAAGCGATTCGCAACCTGGTAGCCAGTGAACTGGTTGATCGCGGCAGCGATTGTGACCACGAGTATCACCAGCGGCGGGATGGAGAAGATCGCGTGGTAGGCGATCTCAGCCCCAAGACCCGGCACGTCGTCGCGTTTCAGGTCGGTGCGGATTTCCTTGAGCAGGCGTGGGGCGTGGGTGCGGATGGTCTTGAGCCTGGAGTTCAGTCGCTGCATCGGTCGCCGACCCCCTCATTGCGGTCGCGTGCAACCGGCCACGCGCCGGGAATCAGGTTGTACCACTCCGCCGTTAGGTCTAGTGTCGTAGAGTCACCGCAGACAGCGGGTGATGCGGTGGAGGAAGGAGTGGCGGAACATGGGTAGAGGCTTTGGGATCGCCGCGTCGGTTGCGCCTGAGGTTGCCGCGACTGTTGCTCAGGAGGCGGAGCGACTCGGGTACACCTCGTTCTGGTCCAACGATACCGGAGGGTTCGATGGGCTGGCAACGCTCGCCGCCGCTGCAGGCGCTACGACAACGCTGAAGCTGGGCGTCGGCGTCATCGGTGTGGACCGCCGGCCTGGGAACAGCATTGCCGATGATGTCGCGCGCCTCGGCCTGCCGCTTGAGCGGCTCTGGCTGGGTGTCGGGTCCGGCGGCAGTCGCTCGCTGGCTATCGTGCGGCAGGCCGTCGACGACTTGCATCAGCGGGGGATTACGACGGCCTTCATCGCAGCCCTCGGTCCGAACATGAACCGCCTGGCGGGTGAGGTGGCCGAAGGAGTCCTTTTTAACTGGCTGACCCCAGAGTTTGCCGAACGCTCGCGCGGCTGGGTGCTGGAAGCGGCGGAGCGTGTTGGCCGGCCGCACCCGATCATCTCCGCCTATGTGCGCTGCGCGCTCTTGCCCCAGGCGGATGCTCAGTTGGATCGGCAAGCGGCGCTGTATTCCAGCTTCCCCAGCTATGCCGACCACTTCACCCGTATGGGTGTGAGCGCCCGCAACACTTGCGTGCATGGCCCCGATGCCGCGACCTTGCAGGCCGGGATCGCCCGGCACGAAGCAGTGCTGGATGAAACGGTTGTGCGGGCGATCACTGCCGACGAATCGGCGGAGAGCATCCTCGAGCTGCTGCACGCCTGCGCGCCGTAGCGGCTCCTGCCGGCGAGGCTGGTGGAACCTGTCCCGGAGGTTGTCAGGGGAGGGCGTAGACCGCGATGACAGCGTGGTGGTCCGATGCGCTCGTTTCGACGATAGAGGCGTCCAGCAGCGTGAGGTCGGGAGTCGCGAGAATGTAGTCGATCCGCCGGCCATCGTCCGACGTGCCTGCATCGCTGGGGAAGCCCGCTCCAGAATCGACTAGGCCGCTCTGGAGCAGGGCTGCCATAACGTCGGAGTCTGGCACGGCGTTGAAATCACCTGCCACGATCGCGGGGTTACGTTGCCCTCGGAACTCGACAAGTTCGTTGACCTGAGCGAATCGCACGGCCCCGGCGCCGGAGGGGTTGTCGAGATGGGTCGCGATGACCCACACCGTGCCGGTTTCTGTGGCAACGCCGACTCGCAGGGCTGAACGTTTCAGGTTCTGCGTCGAGCTGTAGTGCAGTACGTCGACATCGTGCAATGGCGCACGGCTGAGGACGGCGTTGCCCCAGAGCTGGTCAGCCGATGCCGGCCCCCACACATACGGCATGTCCAGTTCGCGGCTGAGCCAGAGCAGCTCATCGGTGTACGAGGAGACCAGCCAGCCGCGGCTGACCTCTTGCAGCACGACGACATCTGGTCGTTCTGCGGCGATGGCACGCGCTTGGGCTTTCAGGTCCCAGCGGTTGTCGCGGGCGAAGCCGGATTGCAGGTTCCACGACATGACCGTCAGCGTATCCTGCAACGGTGCGCCCGTTTCTGGTTCGGACCAGGTCCACCACTGTCCCACCGCTACGATGAGGGCAACCAGCGCCACTACTCCCCAGCGTTGCATGCTGTCCTTGACCTGCCGAAGCGGAATACTGCGTGGCTCGGCGATGAGCGGCGCTACCATCAGGATCGCGCCTGCGACGACAATGACGGCAGTCGAGCCAGTTGCCGAGTAGTACATAAAGAGCAGAGCAGCCTGTGCGATGAAGCCGATGGTAAACCACAGCGCGGGATGCTCCGGGCGCTGCTGCAGGAACCGTGCATCGCCCGCAACCGCGAGCCCCAACACTGGATTGACCAGCGCGGCGAGCACGAGCGCCTGCGTAACCGCATTCCAGCCGGACCCCATATTGGCAAAGATGCCTGAGAGGATGAGGAGTAGGGCGACGCGCAGGATAATGGCTCGCGCTCCACTGAAGCCGCGCGGAGCGAATGGCATGACCGCCGTGTGGAGGTGACTTGTAACGACAAACGGCCCGGTGAGGATGAACAGCCCGACAAGGATCAACGTCGCTATCGGAAAGCTCGTGTCGAACTGCAGTTGTGCGAACCCATGGTTGAGGAACAACAGGTGGTACAGCACGAGGCACGGACCGATGAAGACCAGTTGCACGACTGCACCCGAGGCGTCTGGTGGCGTCTCCGGTGGCGCAGCACGCAGCAGCGATATCACTAATGCAGCGATGGAGACGAGGGTGAGCAAATCGTCGAGCGTCTCCGGCATCCATGGCAAATCGACTGTTATGGTTGCCGAACGGATGGTAATGTCGAGCAACATGCCCAGAAGCAGCGCCGGGGCGAGTTGCTGACGCCGGGACGCGAACACACTGAGGAAGATCCAGCTCCAGGCCGCGATGGCCAGCGCAGCGAGGCTGAGCCGCACCACTGGCTGCTCGCTGAACTGGACGGCTAATCGGCTCATCGCTAGCAGAGCTGTGGCTGCCAGCAGTGTGCGTCGCACGCCAAACAGGCGCTGCCCGGCCGCAGCGAGTAGTGGGGCGGCGAACACCCCACCGGAGATCATCCCCAGCTCCAGGCGGTTGCTCTGGTCGACGACAAAGACGAGGTAGCCGACAAAGACGCGGGTGGCCTGCAACAGCAGCAGGGTCGCAACCGCGACCAGGACCACCGTGGCGAGTTCAGCACGTTGCGCTCGTTGCTCAATCGCGTCGTTCATAGCGAGCATGATACGCACGACGGGTCGTTGTTGCTCAGCGCGGCCGCGGTAGGCGAAGATGTCGCAACAATAGCGACATGGCAGGGAGGACGCATGCGCTGGAAGATCGGTGTTCTTGGGCTGATCCACGACCATGTTTGGCAGCACATCCCGGAGCTTGCGCGCCGCGATGACGTCACGCTCTCGGTTGCCGACCCCAACCCTCCACTGTTGGAGCAGGTGCGTGCATCGTACGGCGTCGAACGGCTGTATGGGGACTACGCCGACCTGCTGGCGCGTGAACAGCCGGATGCTGTCCTGATCTTTGTTGACAATGCCGGGAAGGCGGAGCTGGTTGAGCTGGCGGCTGGGTATGGGCTACCGATCATGCTGGAGAAACCGATGGCGGATTGTTTGGCGAGCGCCGAGCGTATCCGCGTCGCTGCCAACGCAGCCGGTGTACCGCTGATGGTGAACTGGCCGAACGCCTGGAACCCGGAGCTGCGCCTGGCGATCGACCTGGCCCGCGCTGGGGAGATTGGAGACATCTACCGGATCAGCGCCCGGCTCGGCCACGCTGGCCCGAAGGAATACGGCTGCTCGCCGTACTTCTGGGGCTGGCTGTACGATCGCGCGCGCAATGGCGGCGGCGCGTACATCGACTACTGCGGCTACGGCGCCAGCATTGCCCGCGTGGTATTGGGCATGCCGAGCCGTGTCCATGCCACGATTGGAAGGCTGCAGAAGGACTATGTTGCCGTCGACGACAACGCCGTCCTCACCTTGCGCTACCCCAACGCAATGGCGGTGTTCGATGCCACGTGGACCGCGAATGGGCCGGTGCCTGATGGCGGGCCGCTGTTCATGGGGCGCGGTGGGACGCTGGTGGTGCGGGGGAAAAAGGCGCTGCGTGAGGGTGAGGTTGCTCAACGCGGCGGTGTCGAGCGGATCGACGCGGAGCACCCGGATGGGGTCCTGTTGCCCACGCGGCCGCTGCCTGCCGGGGAGGATTCGGCAACTTCGTATTTCCTGACTCGCCTGCGTGCCGACCAGCCGTTCGATGGTTTGGTGAGCTGGCAAGTGGGGCTCGACACCCAGCAGATCCTCGAGGCTGGCTTACAGGCTGAGGAAACCGGGACTGAAGTATCGCTGCCGTTACGCGGGGCGTAGTGCGAGTTGGTTGGAGCGATTGCGATGACAGCGCCGATACGGATCGGGATAGTCGGGTGTGGGCGCATCCTGCCGGCGCACCTGCGTGGCATGCGCTTGTTGCGCGAAGCGGGCAGAGACGACTTCAGGGTGACTGCGCTCGTCGCGCGCCAGGCCGATGATGCGCTAGCGTTTCGCAGGCGCGGCGAAGGCCCACCGCAACGCAACCCAGTGACGACCAACCCCAACGATGCGCTCGGCGCGCCGCAGATCTACGTGAGCGACTTTCAGCCGGAGGAATCCCCGGCCATCTTCACCAGCGTTGATGCGATGCTTGCTTCCGGGTTGGTGGATGCCGTCAGCATCACCGCGACAGTGGGTGTCCACCACACGCTTGGGCTGCCGGTGCTGGATGCCGGGAAGCACCTGATGGTTGAGAAACCGCTGGCGATTACGGTGCGTGCCGGTCAGCTGCTGGTCGATGCAGCCGAGCGCAATGGGCTGGCGCTCGGCGTCATGGAAGTCGTCCGCTACGACGAGGTGTTCCGAATCGCCCGCTGGTTGATCGATCGCGGCGAGCTTGGCGATGTACAGATGATCGCGTCGGTCGCCATTGGCACAGGCGACTGGTCGCCGGATCGTGTCGTCGGCAACACCCCCTGGCGGCACCGCAAGGTGGAAGCCGGGGGTGGCGCGTCGTTGGATATCGGTGTGCACTTGGCCCACGACGTGCGCTACCTCGCGGGTGAGGTGCGCGCGGTTTCCGCGCTCACGCGTATTTTTGAGCCGGAACGGGAGGTGCGGGGCGATGTCCCGCTCAACGGCACGCGCCACCGAGCCGATGTCGATGACGCCTTCTTTGCCCTGCTTGACTTCGAAAGCGGGGCTGCCGGGATGCTCTCGTTTACCTGGGCGGGCCATGGAGAGCCAACGTCGCTACCTGGCGGACTGACGATTTATGGGACGCGTGGGTGCGTGAAGGGGCCGTTGCTCGTGCGCGACGGTGGCGAGCGGGTCGACCTGCGCGAGCACTTTGCAGCGACGGCAGACGCGGCGGACGTGGCGCGCGTCTTTCCCTGGGGCATCCGCGAGCGGTTCGGCCAGGCATTCGCCGACTGGCTGGACGCAATCCATGCTGGCGGGCAGCCGGAAACGAACGGCATGGAAGGGCTGCGCGACCTTGCAACTGCCTATGCGATTCCCGAAGCCTCGCTGGCTGGGCGCCCGGTGCGTGTCGACGACGTGCTGCGTGGTGAGGTAGCAGCCTACCAACAGGAGATCAACGCGTACTACCGCTTGTGACCGGCGTTTCGGCTGTCTCGCGCTTGCGGCGGGCGCGCCGCTTGCGGCGCCAGACCTGCAGCCGCACGCCGAGGCGCATACGCCAGATAAAGCGCAAACCAACCGCCCAGCCGGCGACGACGAACCCGAGCAGGAAATAGCCGGAATACGGCAAGATGCCGAGTTCGTAAAAGTGGCGTAGTGGCCCGATGAAGACGATTGCGAAGTAAAGGACGAGCAGCAACGCTGCAAGTATCGTCGGTCGCCAGTCGCCGCTGATGCTGTCTCCGCCAGTCCATGGTTCCGACGGCGGTTCGACGAAGGGGATCAGCAGCAACCCGCACATCACGGTGGTGGTCGTCAGCGCGCTACGCGCGAGCTCCAGGTCGCTGCTGATCTCACGGAAGAACAGGTAGACAGTCATCGACACCACCGCGATGCTGATGGCTGCTGGCACGACAAAGTGGCTTGAGCTGGCGACCAAGTTCTTGGGCGTGCGACCCGGTTTGGCCCAGGCGGCCAAGGCGAACGCCGGGATGCCGACCGTGAGCGTCGCCAGCAATGCGTTCTGCTTCGGCGTCACCGGGAACGCCTCGCCGAGTAGCGATGTGGCCAGGATAATCAGCGAGACATAGGCGGCGCGGACCAGGAACAGGTCGATGACGTCGTGCATGCCCCGCAGGATACGCTGGCCCTCGCGGAAGGCGTGGGGGAGGGCGGCGAACGAGTCGTCGACGAGCACGATATCGGCGACGTTGCGCGTCACCTGTGCGCCGCTCCGCATCGCCACAGCCAGGTTGGCCTGCTTAAGGGCCAGGACATCGTTCACTCCGTCGCCGATCATCGCGACATACTGGCCCTGGGCGCGGAGCGCGGTCACCAGCCGCTCCTTCTGCTGCGGGGTGATCCGGCCGAAGATCGTCGTGTCGCG
>QEUZ01000036.1 GCA_003577355.1 Chloroflexota bacterium
CGGCGCCTTGAAGCGCACGCCACGCTCGACCAGCGTGGCATAGGTGGCGTCAATGTCCGGGGTCACGAGCGAGATGCCCGCTTTGGCGGACGTTTCGCCGTCTTCCGACCAGCTTGGGTGGCCGAGGACGAGCTGCGTCGTCGCGCCCGGAGGCACAACCGTGACGAACCGCATACCCTCGCCGACGACGGCATCCATCCCCTTTTCCCAACTCAGGGAGTTGACGTAGAAGTCGAGCGCGGCGTCCTGGTCGTTGACCATGACCGTCGTAGAATGGATGTGTGAGATCACAACGTCTCCTTGCGTTCTGTCGGCTACGCCGGCGCCCGCGCACTCGGCGATGGCCGGGCGCACCCTGGAACGGGGCAGTGTGCGCCGGCCCGAACGATGCTGCCGCGCCCTACACGCTGTCTGGAACGGGTCCTGCGCGGCAGGCAGACATCGCGAAGGTATACGTACAGAACACCTGTTCTGTACGTATAGTAATAAGTGGTGCCGGCATGTCAAGCACTTCCCGGGAAATCCTGTCCAGTCGGACGGGGCCACGTGCTATCCTCGCCCGCCGAAGGTTGGCTAACGCCAGAAGGAGCAGTCGTAATGAGCAGCGTGAGCAGCGGCGGGGAGCGCATTCGCATCGACGGTGGGGTGGTCGTCGCCTACCAGGGCGGTGGACACCGCATCCTGACCGATGGCGTTGTCATCGTCGAAGGCAACGAGATCGTCCACGTCGGCAAGGCATTCGATGGCCGGGTAGACCGGACGATCGACGCGCGCAACGCCATTGTCACACCTGGGCTGATCAATACCCATAGCCACCTGACCGAATCGCCATTAGACAAGTCGTACATTGAAGATGTTGGGCGGCGGCAGTTCTACTACTCCGGCCTATTTGAGATGCTGCCGGCCCGCTCGGCAGGGATGGATCTGGAGGCGCGCCAGGCATGCGTCGACTATTCGATGGGTGAGCTACTGCGCACTGGCACGACGACCATCATGGAGATCGGCGGGTTAGGAGATTACACCGCCCAGGCGGTCGAAAAGGCCGGGCTGCGCGCCTACATCGCCAACGGCTACCGTTCCGGCCGCTGGTATACCCCGGATGGGCGCAGGGTTGACTACGCTTGGGACGAAGAAGCCGGCAAACAGGGCTTCCGCAACGCCATCGAGTTCATCGAGCGCATCGACGGTACAGCCAATGGGCGCATCAAGGGCTTTTTATCTCCGGCACAGGTCGATACCTGCACCGAGGAGCTGCTGCGCCTGAGCAAGCAGGCTTCCGACAGTATGGGCGTGCCGCTGGCGCTGCACACAAGCCAATCGACCAACGAGTTCCAGGAGATGGTGCGGCGCCATGGGCGCACGCCGGTTGAGTGGCTGCACGACATCGGCTTCCTCGGAGAGTGGAACATCCTCGGACACGTCATCATCATCGCCGGTTCATCGTGGGCGCAGTTCGCGGGTAACGACCTGGCCCTGCTGGCCGACGCTGGCGCGAGCGTCGCCCATTGCGTCTGGGTCTTCTGCCGGCGCGGCATTGCGATGGAATCGTTCCCCGCCTACATCGCCGCCGGCGTGAACATGACGCTCGGCACCGACACCGCCCCACAGTCGATGATCGAAGCGATGCGCTGGACAGCAGTCATCGGCAAGATCATGGCGCGCGACACCTCGCGCAGTACCGCCGCGGATGTCTTCAACGCTGCCACGCTGAACGCTGCCAAGATGCTCCACCGCGACGACCTCGGGCGCATCGCGCCGGGCGCTAAGGCGGATATTCTGATCTGGCAACGCGACTCCCTCTTCATGGTTCCGCTGCGCGATGCACTGAAGAACATCGTCTACAACGCTACGCCGGAGGACTTACGCACCGTGATGATCGATGGCCGCATCGTTCTCGACAATGGCGCACCGCTCTTCGTGGACGCAGCAGCAACCAGCCGCGCAGTGCAGTTTGCCGGTGAGCGCATGTGGTCGGAAGTCCAGTCTGGCGACTGGGCAAGGCGCGGTATCGACGAGCTCTCACCACCGACCTTCCCAGCCTGGCGGGAGTGAGCGCGCCTCGGCATTTGTGACAAATGTCACGCAATTGACACGCCACACCTCACCTCGGCACGCTGCCGTCACGGCTGGTGAGGCAATCTTCTGCTGGTTCGCGGGGCGGTTCCGCGACGTAGCAGGAGGCAATCGGTATGTCTTCACATGACCAAATGACCACAAATCGGCGCCAGTTCCTGTGGCTGGCCGGACTCACCGGCGTCAGCGCAGCGAGCTTGTCGCTCTTGAACTTTGTTATCGGCGACCACAATGAAGAAACCCGCACGCGCAACGCCGAGGGAACCGCTACCGCCGAAGCCGAACAGTCCAGCAGCGAGCACGACCACACCCCAACCAGCAACACCAGCGCCGCTTCGACCCCCAGCGCGGAATCGGCAGAGGACATGGACGCCCTCCACGAGGCGGGAGTCAAGTCGTTCCCAGCCGCCACCGAAGGCTTAGGCGGTCAGCCGCTGGCGCCGGTTATGGACGGTAACGTCAAGGTCTTCAACCTGGAGGCGTCGGTAGTGTCCTGGGAATACGCCCCAGGCCAGTACGCTGAAGCTTTCGCTTATAACGGGGTCGTGCCAGGTCCGGAGATCCGCGTCACCGAAGGAGACCAGGTGCGCGTTGTCCTGACCAACAACCTGCCGGAAAGCACGGTGATCCACTTCCATGGGCTGATGCTGCCGAACAGTATGGATGGCGTCCCGTTCATCACCCAACCCCCGATCAAGCCGGGCGAGACCTTCACCTATGAATTTACCGCCCGCCCGGGAAATGCCGGTTCGCACATGTACCACTCACACCACAACGCAGCGGAACAGGTGACCAAGGGACTGCTCGGTGCGTTCATCGTCGAGCCTGCCGACCCCAGCACCCGTCCGGCGTTCGACCGCGAATACACGATCATCCTCAACGACGGGCCAATCGGCGGCTACACCCTCAACGGCAAGAGCTTCCCGGCTACCCAGCCGCTCACGGCGAAGCTTGGCGAGCGGGTGCTCGTGCGCTTCATGAACGAGGGGTTGATGATCCACCCGATGCACCTGCACGGGATGCCGATGACGGTGATCGCGAACGATGGATATCTGCTCCCCCAGCCGTACATGCTCGATACCCTGAACATCGCACCCGGCCAGCGCATCGACGTGCTCATCGACGCGACCGAGCTAGGGGTCTGGGCTTTCCACTGCCACATCCTCTCCCACGCCGAAAGCCGGCACGGCATGTTCGGCATGGTCACCGTCTTGATCGTCGAAGAGTGATGCCGGCAATCGCCCGTAGCTGACCAACAATCGCAGCATCTGTCGAGCGGCCTGTCCCCATCAGGGCAGGCCGCTCGGCTGTTCCGACGCTGGTCAACGCGCAACGGTCAACCGTTCAGTCGCGATGAAGGCGCACTGGGCCATCTGAAGAAACAGACCGTGGTCGATGACGCCGGGTAGCGCGTGCAACGTGGTGGCGAGGTCGTTGGGCCGGTCGAGCGGTGCGGCGTAGAGATCGAGGATGACGTTGCCATTGTCGGTAATGAAGGGCTCGTTGGCCTGCATACGCAGTACCGGGCGGCCGAGCGCCTCCAGCCGCCGCGCGGTGATCTTCCAGCCGAACTGGAGCACCTCCACCGGCACCGGAAGCTCCGCCTGGCGGTCGCATAACCGCTCGACGAGCTTGCTACGGTCGCCGATCAGCACGAACCGGTCGGCGGCCAGCGCAACCAGCTTCTCACGGGTCAGCGCACCACCCAGCCCTTTGATCGCGTTCAGCGTACCCCGTTCGATCGCATCTGCTCCGTCAACCGCCAGGTCGAGCCGGCGGTCGAGCTCGATCAACGGCAGGCCAACCTCGGCTGCGACGCGCGCGGTACGGCTGGAACTGGCGACCCCCTGGACCCGCAAGCCGGCAACCATGCGTTGGCCGAGGGCACGCACAAACAGTTCCGCCGTCGAACCGCTGCCCAACCCGACGGTCATGCCGTCCTCAACGAGCGCGGCGGCGGCCTCCGCCGCCTGGCGCTTCTCCTCGATATTGCTCTCCGGCGACTTCACCCGGCGCTCCCCCTTCTGCACGTCGGCCTGCACCGGCGGGTTGTACCACAGGCAGCATGCGCCGGCCCCACCGCGCGCTGCGCAATGAGTACGATTAGCGCCGGACACGTGCGACACGAGGAGTGCGCGATGCCGGCAGTACGCGTTTGGTCGGAAGAACTGGCCCCCGGGGAAGTGCTGCTGACCTGGCAATGGCCCGACGCCAGCGCCGCGGAGCGGGACCATGCCGCCGACCGACGCGCCATTGCCGCGACGATCGGCGTGCGCCCCGGCGTCATTGCCGCCGAAGCGACTGAGGATGGCGTGCGCGTCACCTTCGACCCGGCCCAGATCGGCAAGCCGGAGCTGGCGGCGGCGCTGCGGATTGCCCTGGCCCAGGAGAACGACTTGCGCACTCGCATGGCGGAAACACTCAAGCGCGCCCCGACCTACCTCAACCTGGCCCGGACACTCACGCTTGATGAGCGCATCAGCCCACTGCCGGAAGCGGCCCGCGCCGCAGCAACCCGGCGCACCGGCCCTACTGCAATGGTCCCCGGCTTCAGCCTGGTCAGCCGTATCCAGACGCTGCTGCCGGTGCTACGCTCACTCAGCGCCTGGAGCCGCACAGCGCCGCCCGGCGTCGTTGACGAGCACCTGACGCATGCCGGACTAACGCGCGAACTGCTCGATAGCGACCTCGCAACGACCCAGGAAGCCATCGCCTACGCGCGCGACTACGTGACGCAGACAACTGGCCGTTTGGCACGGCGCGCCAGCGCATTGGCGGCGCAAGCCACCCAAGCTTCCCGCCAGTACATCGAGCAGCGCAACCAGCAGCGCACACAGCAGGATGAGCCACTCTAGTGTTCCAACCACCATCTACTGGCGGGTCTGGGTAGCTCGCTTCGTCACCACCGGGCGCTGGAGAACCTCATCCAGCGCGATATCTTGCTGGCGGAGGCTGTCCGCCAATCCGCCATTGAACAGGGGGGTAACCTTGATCGTCGTCGCTGGCAGCGACGACATCAAGGCACGTGTCGCCCAGGTCGCAATGCAGTTCGCTCCCTGGTTGGCGCCAACACACCCACTGCACGCTGTCTGAAACCGATGCGTCGCCACGTTGGTCTGTTCTCCAGTATGATCCACCCTCCACCGCTACAGGCAGTCTGGATTGGACAGAGCAATGCGCGCGACATACGACACACGCGACGAACTGGAAGCGGAGCTCACGACCCGTGATGCACTCATCCAGGCCCTTGACCAGCTGGAGCACGACATCAACGCCGTCGTCGCAGAGGCAGGGGAGGAGCGGGCAGTTCGACCAGGGAGCTTCGGCGACCTGTCGCTGAAGGACCAGATCGCCCATCTCAACGGTTGGCGCCTGTTGACGGCTGCTCGCCTGGAAGCAGGGTTCAGCGGCGACGAACCGGACTACCCCTGGCCGGACGGGCTCACAGAAGACGAAGATCTGGATGCAATCAATGCCTGGTTCACCGCATCGACGCGCGATGCGTCGCTACAGGATGTCATGGACGTCTCGGCCGAGACGTTCGAGCGGTGCCGGCGCGCGATTGCCGCGCTACCGGATGAGGCGCTGTTCGAAGCAGGCCGGTTCCCCTGGGCTGGGGAGTATCGGCTCGGTCCGGCGGTCGTCTCCGGCACGTGGTTCCACTTCTACGAAGACCACGAACCGGAGATCCGCGCCTGGTTAGCGGCCGGTTGAGTCGTCGCTCCCCAACCGTATGGTGACGCGACCGTTCACGAAAGGGAGACGAGGGTGACGGCGAACAGCTGGAGCATCTCCGGGGAAGCTGCGGCATTGCACCGCGATGCGCTGGTCTGGGATGCCCACGGCGGCTTCGCCTATAGCGCTGCCAGCGTCCTGGCGGAACTCGAACGCTGGCGGCATGCCGGCGTCGATGTCCTCTCGCTCAACCTCGGCTACGATGCCACACCCTGGACGCTGGCGATCGACGCCGCCGCGAGTTACCGCGCCTGGGTCCGCCAGCACCCCGAGCACTACCTGCAAGTCGAAACGGTCGACGACATCCTGCGGGCAAAGCGCGAGGGGAAGCTCGCCATCACGTTCGACCTAGAGGGCATGAACGCCCTGAACGGCAACGTTGGCATGGTTGACCTTTACTACCGCCTCGGCGTACGTCAGATGCTGTTCGCCTACAACCTCAACAACCTGGCGGGCGGCGGCTGCCACGACGAAGACAGCGGCCTCACCGACTTCGGCCGCGAGATCATCCGCGAGATGAACCGGGTGGGCATGCTCGTCGATTGCTCGCACTGCGGGTACCGCACCAGCATGGAAGCGATCGAAGCATCGGAGGCGCCGGTCATCTTCTCCCATTCCAACGCTCGCGCGCTGCACGACCACGAGCGCAATATCTGGGATGACCAGGCGCTGGCCTGCGCGGCCACCGGCGGGGTGGTCGGGGTCACTGGCGTCGGCTTGTTCCTCGGGCCGGGCGGCGCGACAGTCGAGCACCTTGTGGAGCACATCGACCATTACGTCCAGCTACTCGGCCCCGAACACGTCGCGATCGGCATGGACAGTGTGTTGCTCCAGGAACAGGATGAGCCACTCTACGACCGCGCCCGCAACTTCTGGCCAGCCAGGCAGTATCCGGGGGAGCGCGCCACAATCATCCCGCCAGAGGCGTTCCCGTTGGTGACCGAGGCACTGCTCAAACGTGGCTACACCGATGGGCAGATACGGGGAATTCTCGGTGAGAACTTCCTGGGGGTGGCCCGTTCCGTCTGGAAGTAACGAGCCAGCGAGGCGCGCGCCGTTGCCTGCGGATGGCTCGTGTTCCAACCACCGTCCCCTGGCGAGTCAAGGTCGCTCGTTGCATCAGAGAAGAAGGCTTCAGACAAGGACGATCCCTCCACTGGTCACTCGTCACTGGTCACTGGTCACTCGTCACTGGTCACTCCACTTAGCTCACGACCCGCAGACGCTGGCGAAGTCCACGGCGCAGACCACCGACCCCCGCCAACTCCTGCATCTGCTGTGGCACATCACCCGCCTGGTCGTAAACGACGCAACGGCCGCCTCCGGCGTGTTTCGCGGCGTACATCGCCAGGTCGGCTTGTCGCACGAGCGACCCGGCGTCGCTGCTGGGCTGGTCCGCATAGGCGATGCCGATGCTGGCGCTGAGCACCCACGTTTGCCCAGCAATCGGCATCGGTCTGCTGAGCGACTCGCCAACGCGAGCAGCCACTGCCAAAGCGGTGTCGCGGTCCGGCAAGGCCTCCAGCAACACGGCGAACTCATCCCCACCGAGCCGCGCGACGGTGTCGCCGAGCCGCACGGCCGAGCGCACCCGCTGCCCGGCGGCCACGATCGTCTCATCACCATAGCGGTGTCCGAGGGTGTCGTTGATCCCCTTGAAGTTGTCCAAGTCGATGAACATGACAGCAGTCAGTGTGTCGCTGCGCATGCTCTCGGAACAGGCCAGTTCGACACGCTCGTAAAACAAGGCACGGTTCGGCAGGCCCGTCAACCCGTCGTGAAATGCCTGATGTGCAAGCTGCTCGGTCAGGCGTGTCTGCTCGGCAAGTAGTGACTGCTGTCGTCGAATGATTGATATGAAGACGTACAGGCCCAAGGTCGTAATGACCATGCGCGGGAGATGCATCAGCACATCAGGCGAGAAGAGTGTATGACCCGCGCCAATCGTCGCGCCGGCGGCAATTGCTGCGGCATAGGCGGACAGCGAAACCGCCACTGCACGATGCTGCAGGAACAACGGCCGGTACCATATCCCGGCGTACACGACGGTCGCCACGCGCGCATCGGTTGAAACAAAGAATGACCCAACGACTGCCACTGCCTCGAGCGCCAGGTCCCAGGAGGTGGGCTGGCTACCGCGATACCAGGCACACCAGCGCAGCCAGACGATGCAATACAGCCCGAGGAGCAGCCACGTCGCCCAGACCGGGCCATGCCGCGCACCGAAGAGACATTGCGCGAACGCGACCCCGAGCAGTAACCCAGCCACCAGCAGCGCCACAAGTCGGATTCGCTGGATCAGATCCCCCGGCCACCAAGTGGAGATACAGCAACGCAACGTACGCAGGGATCACCTCTGTTTCAGTGTCCCATCACCCGTAACCGCAATTCGCAAACAGCAATTGCCATCTGCATCAAACAGCGATTTCTGCCGGGTAGCATCACCCAAAGGTCATCAGGGAGGGCGATCCAAACGTCTGCCTTTCCCCGCGTGGAGCCAGAGATGGCTCCGGGTTACGCCGCCTCACTCCCCGTAGCGCCAGCGGTAATAGTGCTGCCCAACATTCCCAGCCTCTACCTGCCAACCGGGTGGGTTGTCCGGGGTATAGGTCAGGACACGCCGCTCGAACGCCTGCACCAGCACCAGCCGTGGCACACCGCCAACGCTGACCGTCGTCCAATACGCCTCGCTGATTGGGTAGCCGACAGCGTAGAACGGGTTGGCGAACAACGGCCCTTCGGTCACAGCGCCATCTCGATAAATCGCCCCGCTCGACTGCATGAACTCCCAAAAGACCGAGGCAACGGTATGCCCCGTCGGCGCGACATACTCGAACGCCAGCACGCCATACGTGGCGAGACTCGGGTCATCGCCCACGACGCCGCTGCGGTCGAGCGTCTTGGTCAACACGGCGCCTGCGGCATGCGCAGGCACGGCTAAGAGCGGCGCGAAGGTCGCATAGGTTGGGGCATGCGGGTCATCCGGGTCACCAGCAATGTTCACCTGAGCCGGTCCGCGGTCAACGAAGTCGGAAATACCGATTTGCATCTGCCCAGTAATCAGCTCCTTGGCCAGCAAGCCAGAGGTGACGTACCAGTCGGCCTGCATGTCGACGCCGGGTGCGCTGATCTCCATGCGCGCCTTGACATAATACTGCACGGTGCGCATGCCATTCGGGGATTCCAGGGCCATCTCCTGCAAGGGTTCACCGAAGGCTGGCCCCCACATCCAGGTGCGTGCCGCCACCATGTCGGCTACCGGTTGGTCGGTGCGTGCCCAGACTGCGCGGAACGAGGCTGCACTGGGGTCTTCGGTGCTGATGGTGAACGTGGCGGTGTTTGAGGCTCCGCCACCTGGTGCGGGGTTGACGACCTGCAACGTCACTGCACGAGCATCGACAAGCTGGTCCACCGAGATGTCAATCGTTACACGCGTTGTGCCGAACAACGTCGTTGGTTGCGGCACGCCATCCCACAGAACCGTCGTCGCGGCCGTCAGTCCAGAGCCATAGATCGTCAGCGTCAGGGGTCCCGACCCGGGGAGCGCATAGTCGGGGTCGAGCGCGGTGATCCGTGGCTGGGGGTACTGTTCTTCCGCCGTGAGCTTCAGCACCGTGCCGCCATCGAGATCGGTGAGATACAGTTCACCGGCTTCATCCTCACCGAACGAGCTGATGTAGTGGCCGGTGTCGAGCAGCTCGGTCCGTTGCCAGCCGCTGCCGTCGTCGTTGTGCAACATCCAGATACGGCCGGTGCAGAAGTCCCCGAAGATGTAGCCACCGGCCAGTGCGGGCGATGCAGACCCTCGGTAGACGTAGCCGCCGGTCACGGAGCAACCCTCGGTGTGGCCGTAAACTGCGAGCGGCGGCGTGAACGCTTGCGGGTCGCAGTCGCTGCCGATCGGGAAGCAGGTAGCCCCCTCCATCAGGTTCCAGCCGAAGTTCACGCCACCAGGACTCCCTGCCTGCTGGTAGTTGATCTCTTCCCAACGCGCTTCACCAACATCGCCGAGCCAGAGGTCGCCGGTTGCCCGGTCGAAGCTGAAGCGCCACGGGCTGCGCAGACCGAGCGCCCAGATCTCGCCACGCGCGTCATCCCGCCCGGCGAACGGGTTATCCGGCGGGATCGCATACGGCACACCTTCGGCATCGACATCCAGGCGCAGCAGCTTGCCGTAGAGCGATGTCAGGTTCTGCGCGTTACCGAACGGGTCGCCGTAGCCTCCCTCGTCGCCAGTGCCGACATAGAGATAGCTATCCGGCCCAAAAGCCAGCATCCCGATGTTATGGTCGCTGGCCCGGTCGGGAACCGCGAGGATCACCACACCGCTGGCCGGGTCGGCTGTGTCGGCTTGCCCCTCCGCAACCCGGTAACGCTCGACGGTATTCGCGCCGTCCAGCGCAGTGTAGGAAACGAAGAACAGGCCGTTGGTTGCGAACTGCGGGTGAAACGCCAGGCCGAGCAGCCCCTGGTGCTGGCCTGCCGAGATGATCCGCTCACTGATGTCGAGGAACGGTTCCGCCTGCAGCACGCCGTCGCGGGCAACCCGCACCCGGCCCGTGCGCTCGACGATGAACAAGCGGTTACTTCCATCACCAGCGTTGGTGATGAATAGTGGCTCCTCAAGGCCGGAGAGGAACGGTTCCAAACGCAGGTCGACCAGCGGAGCCGTCGTTGTCTGTTGCGGCGGCACAGCCTGCGCCAACGCTGCCGGCGGCAGGGCCGCCAACAACACCAAACACATCCACACCACCACCGGCCGCTGAGCCCATTCCCATCGTTTGACTCGCATCCCGCCGTTCTGCCCCCTCACACCCCCAGAAAACCGGCCGTATACCGGCAAAAATCCGCATGCCGCTTGACAATCTGCCCGGTACATCCTATCTAATGAAGTGCAGACTGGTCAGCAGCCGACAGTCCGTTGCGAAAGCGCTCGGTGCGAGCGGAGAGTGACGCATACGCGGCGGCGGAGTCTGAAACATCGGACAGCGGAAGGTCGACCACATGGCGCGGGAGCCGCGCGAAACATCAGCGGTGCAAACATTCGATGCGCTCATTGTTGGGGCCGGGCTTTCGGGGTTGTATATGCTGCACCGCTTGCGGGCGCTTGGCCTGAGCACGCTGGTGTTGGAGCAGGCCGACGGAGTCGGCGGCACCTGGTACTGGAACCGTTACCCCGGCGCGCGCTGCGACATTGAAAGCCTCGACTACTCCTACTCGTTCTCCCCGGAGCTTGAGCAGGAGTGGACCTGGAGCCAGCGCTACGCCGAACAGGCGGAGATCCTCGAGTACATTAACTACGTCGCCGACCGCTTTGACCTGCGCCGCGATATTCTGTTCAACACCCGCGTGGTGTCCGCGCACTACAACGATGCCGCTGCGCATTGGACGCTGGCTACCGAGGCCGGCGAGCAGTTTGTGGCCAAGTACTGCATCATGGCACTCGGCTGCCTGTCGGCGCCGCAGACGCCAAACTTCCCAGGTTTGGAACAGTTCCGCGGGGAGTGGTACCAGACCGGCGCATGGCCACATCACCCGGTCGATTTCCGGGGTAAGCGCGTCGCGGTCGTCGGCACCGGTTCCTCGGGTATCCAGTCAATTCCGGTGATCGCCCGCGATGCGGAACATCTGTACGTCTTCCAGCGCACCCCAAACTTCAGCGTGCCGGCCCACAACCGCCCAGCCGATCCCGCCGAGGTACAGCGGGTGAAGGCACACTACGCCCAACACCGCGAGCGCAACCGCACATCGCACTCTGGATTTCTCGTACCGCGCAGCCCCAACATGGAGCGCTCTGCATTGGAAGTCGACTCCGCCACCCGTGAGCAGGAGTACTGGTGGCGCTGGAACAACGGTGGGTTCGGCCTGACATCAGCGTTCAACGACCTGTACAGCAACCTGGAAGCCAACGCCACCGCAGCGGCCTTCGTCCACGACCGTATCCGAGAAATCGTCCGCGACCCACAGGTTGCCGAACTGCTTATCCCACGCGACCACCCGATCGGGACCAAGCGCCTGTGCGTCGATACCGACTACTACGCCACCTACAACCGCGAGAACGTGTCGTTGGTGAATGTCCGCGCCACCCCAATTGTCGGGATCACACCCGCTGGCATCCGCACCACCGCAGCGGAGTACGCGGTCGACATACTCGTGTTTGCCATTGGCTTCGACGCGATGACCGGGCCGTTGCTGCGGATCGACATCCGCGGCAGCGGCGGCATAGCCCTGCGCGATGTCTGGGCAGGCGGCCCGCGCACTTACCTGGGGATCGCCATCGCCGGGTTCCCCAACATGTTCACGATCACCGGCCCCGGTAGCCCGTCAGTGTTGAGCAACATGATCATCTCGATCGAACAACATGTCGAATGGGTGAGCGAGTGCATCGAGTACCTCGAAGAGCACCAGGTGCGGAAGATCGAAGCAACGGTCGCCGCACAGGATGCCTGGGTCGACCGGGTGAACCAACTGGGTGAAGAGACGCTCTACCCCCTGGCCAATTCCTGGTATGTCGGGGCCAACATCCCCGGCAAACCGCGCGTGTTCATGCCGTACGTCGGCGGAGTCGGTACGTATCGGGAGGAGTGTGCAACCGTCGCGGAACAAGGGTATGCGGGATTCGCGCTGACGACGTGACCGTCGGCGGATGTGGTAGAATACAGGCACTTCAGATATGACCTTTCGTGCGAATGTCTGTGGTGACAATGAGAGCTTGTCTCCTGTACTCACCTCGCCGAGGACCCATAGCCTGAACCAGATATCGGCGACCCGTTCGCGTTGAACGGGCGTGAGTTACACAAGGAGAAGCTCAAGTGAGCATTGCCTACGCAGACAAGACCCTGACCTGCCGCGATTGCGGCCAGCCGTTCGTGTTCACCGCTGGTGAGCAGGATTTCTACGCCCAGAAGGGCTTCACCAACCAGCCGAGCCGCTGCCCGGACTGCAGGCGCGCCGCCAAGGCCGCCCGCTCCGGTGGTGAGCGCGACTCCTACGGTGGCGGCTCCTATGGCGGCGGCTACTCGGGCCGCAGCGACCGTGGCGAGCGCACGATGCACCCGGCGGTCTGCAGCTCGTGCGGCCGCGACACCATGGTGCCGTTTGTGCCGACCAGCGGCAAGCCGGTCTATTGCTCGGACTGCTTCCGCGCCCAGCGCGAGAACCGCAACTACGACCGCTGGTAATCCCGGCCTCGGCCACTAGCCCAGCAACCTGAAACCACCCGCCGGAGCGCTCTCATCCGGCGGGTGTCTTTTTGGGCGCGCATCGCCACAAGCGCGGGACGCCACGAACGTGTGGCAGTGCGCTCAGGCGAATCGACGGAGAGCCATACCTTCCAACTGGAACAGCCCAACTCCGCCACAAGCGCCCCTTCTCCCGTCGCGACGGGAGAAGGGGATGGGGGATGAGGGCCCCCGCACTTACTCCAAGTACCCGTAGGCCCGCAGCGTCAGGAACTCTTCGAAGTCGTCGTTCAGCACGAGCGCATCAAGGATCTCAACCGCGTCGCCGAGGCGGCGCGTGCCAGCGCCACCGAGCTTGGCGAGCTCTTCATCGCGCAGCGCGGCATACAGGCCGCGCGTGACAGTGCGGCCGTCATCCAACGTGGCTCCGTGGCGGATCCACTGCCAGATCTGGGCGCGGGAGATCTCGGCGGTCGCGGCATCCTCCATCAGGTTGTTGATCGCCGCGGCGCCGTTGCCGTTCAGCCACGCATCGAGGTACTGCAACGCCACGCTGATGTTCAGGCGCAACCCCGCTTCGGTGATCGCGCCGCCGGCGATGGCGACATCGAGCAGCGCCGAGCCATTCGGGACGACGTCCTCGCGCAACTTGTCCTTCTGGTGCGGGCGGTCGCCGAGCACCCGGTCGAACACCTCCAGTGCGGTCGGGGCCAGGTCGGGGTGGGCGATCCAGGTGCCATCGAACCCGTCGCCGGCTTCACGCTCCTTGTCCTCGCGCACCCGCTCCAGCGCGTTGGCCGTCACCTCTGGGTCGCGTCGATTGGGGATAAAGGCCGCCATCCCGCCAATGGCGTGCGCGCCGCGCTTGTGGCAGGTGCGCACCAGCAGTTGGGAGTACGCGCGCATGAAGGGCACTGCCATCGTTACCTGGGCGCGGTCGGGCAACACGAACTCCGGGTCGTTGCGCAGCTTCTTGATCACGCTGAAGATGTAGTCCCAGCGCCCGGCATTCAGGCCGGAGGCGTGGTCGCGCAGCTCATAGAGAATTTCGTCCATCTCGAACGCTGCGAGGATTGTCTCGATCAACACGGTCGCGCGGATCGTCCCCTGGGGAATGCCCAACATATCCTGTGCAGCAACGAAGACGTCGTTCCAGAGTCGCGCTTCGAGATGGCTTTCCAGCTTCGGCAGGTAAAAGTACGGCCCGCTGCCGCGCGCCAGCAGTTCGGCGGCATTGTGGAAAAAGTAGAGCCCGAAATCGAACAGGCTGGCAGATATCGGCTCGCCATCCACCTCAACGTGCCGTTCGTCCAGGTGCCAGCCACGCGGCCGCACCACCAGCGTGGCCGGGTTGTCCTTCAGCTGATAGGTGCGCCCGTCCGGGTTCTCAAACGAGATTGTCCGGCGGATGGCGTCGCGCAGGTTGACCTGGCCCTCGAGCACGTTGGCCCAGGTTGGCGAGTTAGCATCCTCAAAGTCCGCCATGAAGACCCTGGCAGACGAGTTGAGCGCATTGATCACCATCTTGCGCTCGACTGGCCCGGTTATCTCGACCCGCCGGTCGTTCAAGTCCGCCGGAGCCGGCGCCACCTTCCAGTCTGCCGCTCGCACATCCGCCGTTGCCGACAGGAAATCCGGCGTTTCCCCAGCATCGATCGCTGCCTGGCGCTCCACACGGGCTGCCAGCAGTTCCTTGCGCCGCCCATTGAAGCGGCGCTGCAGGGTTGCGACGAACTGTTGCGCCTCCGGCGTCAGCACCTCAGCAATTGCCGGATGCGCCGGCCCAGTAATCGTCAGTGCCATTTCGCCCTTCCCTCTCTTTGGGATGACCTTACCCCCAACCCCTTTCCCGAGAAGAGGGGGTGTCTCGTGCCAAACAGGTACGCCCACGCAGACGCCCAGCCGCCGAGCGGCGAACTGGAACAGCACTGCCATCCCGACGTTGCCCGCTCCCTACGGGGAGCGAGGCTAGGGTGATGCTCTACAGCCGCTCGCCGATGGACTTCGCCTCGACGAAGGCGAGCAGGTAGTCAGGTCCACCGGCCTTGGTATTCGTGCCACTCAGCTTCATGCCGCTGAACGGGTGCACGCCCATCAACGCGCCGGTGCACTTGCGGTTCAAATACAAGTTGCCCACTTCGAATTCCTGGCGCGCGCGTTCCAGCGTCGCGCGGCTGCGGGCGTAAACCGAGCCAGTCAGCCCATACTCGCTGTCGTTGGCAATCGCCAGCGCGTCGTCGAAGTCGCGCGCTTTCACCAGCGCCAGCACCGGGCCGAAGATCTCCTCGCAGGCGATCCGGGCGGTTGCGGGGACATCAGCGAAGATCGTCGGCTCGATGTAGTAGCCATTCCCCGGCCCCTTGCCGCCGCCATGGACCAGGCGCCCCTCCTGCTTGCCAATCTCGATGTAGTTGAGGATCGAGCGGTACTGGCGCTCGTCGACGACCGCGCCGACGGTGGCGTTGCCCTCCAGGCCGGAACCGACGCGCACGTTCTGCCGCGTGAGTTCGACAACACGCTCGACAATGGCATCGTAGACATCGGCATGGATGATCGCTCTGGAACAGGCGGAGCACTTCTGCCCGCTAAAGCCGAATGCAGAAACGACGATGCCGTTGGCCGCCGCTTCCAGGTCGGCGTCGGCATCGACGATGATGGCGTCCTTGCCGCCCATCTCGGCGGTGACGCGCTTCAGCCAGCGCTGGCCCGGCTGGACCTTCGCCGCGCGCTCGTTGATGCGGATGCCGACATCCTTCGAGCCGGTGAACGAAATGAAGCGGGTGCGTGGGTGCTCGACCAGCGCATCACCGATTTCCGCGCCATCGCCCGGCAGGAAGTTGACGACGCCGGCTGGCACGCCGGCTTCTTCCATGATCTCGACCATCTTGTAGCCGATGACCGGGGTATTGCTGGCCGGCTTGACGATGACGGCATTGCCAACGGACACCGGCGCCATCGTCATGCCAGTGAAAATAGCGCAGGGGAAGTTCCAGGGGGAGATGACCACCCCGACGCCGATTGGGAAGTAGCGCATCTCGTTGGCTTCGTCGGGGATATGCGCCAGTTCAACTGGCTCGTCCAGCTTCAACGCCTGCCGGCCGTACCATTCGAGGAAGTCAACCGCCTCGCAGACCTCGCCCTCGGCTTCGTCCCACGCTTTGTCCAGCTCATAGACCATCCAGGCGGCGAGCTCGAGCTTGCGGCGTCGCACGATCGCCGCCATCTTGAACAGGGTGCTGGCACGCCCCTCCGCCGAGGTCGTGCGCCAGACCTTTTGGGCCGCCTCAGCCGCCCGCATGGCATCTTCGACATCCGCCGCACGAGCCTTCGCCACCTCGCCAACCACCTGGTCGAGGTTGCCGGGGTTGACCGAGCGGAGCCACGCCCCAGTTTCGCGTCGTTCACCACCGATAATCAGCGGGTAGCGCTTGCCGAGCTGCCCGGCAACGTGCGCCAGCGCCGCTTGCATCGCCTCGCGGTTCGCCGGCACGGAAAAGTCGAGGGACGGTTCGTTGTGATATGCGCCACGCATTGGTTTCGCCTGCTCCTCTCCGGGATCAGCACTCCTGCAGTGGTTATACCGCTTCTCCTGAGACGTGGTGCGGAATTTCGCACACCTCAGGCTGAATCGGCGAGTCAGACCGCCGCAGAGTGGGCGGGCGCAGCCGGAAGGGAGATGATGACGCTCGTCCCCTGACCCAGGCGGCTGTGTACCCGAATGCTGCCCCGCTGAGCATTGACGAGCGCCTGGGCTATCGCCAGACCAAGTCCAACTCCGCCATCCGCCCGGCTCCGCGCGTGGTCGGCACGATAGAACCGCTCAAACACGCGGGGAAGGTGCTCCGGCGCGATGCCACTGCCGGTATCGCGCACCTCGATCTCGACCAGTCGCTCGGTACAGCGCACGCCAACCTCGACGCGCCCCCCGGAGGGTGTATGGCGCAAGGCGTTCTCCAGCAGATTGCGCAGCACTTGCTCGACACGCTCGCCATCGGCGTGGACCGCACAGGCAGGTTCCGTCGCCGCAGTGAGCTGCACACCTTTCGCTATGTAGAGTGGCCGCAACGCTTCTGTCGCCGCAGAAACCAACGGAAGCACAGCAACATCGCGCAACACAAGGTGCAACTGTTGAGCGTCTGCGCGTGCAAGGGTGAGCAGGTCGTCGACCAGACGGTCGGTGCGGTCGACCTCCGCGACGATATTCTCCAGTTCCTTTCGCACCTCGGCGACGCGTTTGGATTCGTCCATCAACGCGTAGTCGGCGT
>QEUZ01000037.1 GCA_003577355.1 Chloroflexota bacterium
TGGCCAGTGCGATCAGCGCCTTCTACATGTCGATGAACAACACGTTGATCCAGATGTCGGTTAGCGATGAGATGCGCGGCCGGGTGATGGCCGTCTACCTGATGACCTGGGGGTTGATGCCGTTCGGGACATTGCCGATGGGGGCGCTGGCCGACGCCTTCGGCGCGCCCTGGGCTGTCGCGGCGGGAGGGATGGCATCGACCGCGCTGATTCTGCTGATTGCCGTGCGGGTGCCGTCGGTGCGCCGGCTGCATGTCGATGGTTGAAGTGCCTGTTCCAGGAGCGTTTGGAGGCGTCTGTGCTGGAGAATCACGATGCTCCATTGATCATGATCCACGGTCGCAAGGTGGGGTTGGGGCCGATACGCCGCGAGTACGCCCCGCTCTACGCGCGCTGGATGTCCGATTTGCGCGTAACGCGCACGCTTGCGGTGGCGAGCAAGCCAATGACCCTTGAGGCGGAGCACCGCTGGCTGGATCAGGCACTGGTGAGCGACGACGTCGTGTTCACCATCTTCGAGCTGACGACGCTGCGGCCAATCGGCAACACTGGGCTGCACCGGCTCGACCGTGTGGTTGGCACATCGGAGTTCGGCATCGTCATCGGAGAGCCAGACGCCTGGGGCAAGGGCTATGCGACCGAGGCGACAGAGCTGATGTTGGCCTATGCCTTCGATGTGCTGAACCTGCACAATGTCGGGTTGGAAACCTACTCCATCAACCCTGCGGCGATCCGCGCCTATGAGAAGGCCGGTTTCAAGCACGTTGGGCGGCGACGCGGGGCAATGTTGGTCGGTCGTGAGCGCTGTGACCTCGTCATCATGGATGCCGTTGCCGACGACTTCCCGCGCTCATTCCTGCACGCTACGATGCAGCGCGGCACGCCCGCCGCCTACGATGCGTCGGGTGGCGCGTCGGAGGCGGCTCCAGGAGGGTCCGGCTCCCAGGCTGGACCCTCCCAGGGAGCAACCGGCTGACCCAGCCGCGCCAGCAGCCCGGCAATCCAGCGTGCCGGGTGTGGCGTCGGGTTTACCGGGAAGCTTGGCCAGTGCGAATCGGAGCCGGCGCTCACGAGCAGGCCATTTTGCTCCGCCCAGGCTCGGTAGCGTTGGACATCGGCATCCTTGTAGCTGCGATAGTGCGCCTCGACCCCGTCGATCGGGATCTCGGCGTACAGTTCGTCTAGCTTGGCGGCATCGAGGATGCCGGCCCCTTCGTCGCGCCCAGGGTGAGCCACGATCGTGAGCGCCCGCGCCGCGTGGGCAGCATCGACCGTTTCATCCAACGGAACATCAACGACAACCGGTTCGCCCATCGAGCGCAGGATATTGTGCGCCTGCTGCAGCCCATTAGCGTGACCATCGCGGATCATCGCGCTGAAGACACGGTGTGGGGTGAGCGGCAAGTCGCCGGCGATCTCCCGGAGCGATGGGGTGTGGCGAGCGTGCCTGGCCAGCAACCCGAGCATGCGTTCGGCCGTCTCGGCCAACTGGTCCTGCTGGCGTTGGAGCACCTTACGGAATGGCTCCGAGCGCGGGTCCGCGACGTCGACGCCATACACCAGCAGGTGCACCTGGCGGCCATTCCAACGCGTCGTCATTTCCACTGCGGGAACGATCGTGATTCCACGTTCTCGTGCGAGCTGCGTGACGCCCGGCACCGAATGCATCGTGTCGTGGTCGGCGATGGCTGCGACGGTGAATTGGCGCTCAGTGAGGTAGTCGACGAGGGCTTCATGTGTCCAGCGTCCGTCTGAGGCGAACGTATGCAAGTGCAAATCAACCGCCGCGTCCGGTGCAAGCAGTGTTTGTGTTTTCTCGGTCATTCCCAACCTGTCTGTAGTGTCGCTCCGCGCCCAAAGCGCGTGTACCTTGGAGTATACCGATGCCCGCCTACCCGCTAGCCTGCGGGCTGATGGCAGAATAGCCACAGTCGCCGGCACGGTCGGGACCACGGAGCGAAGGGAAGCGCTGGATGACCGCTGCAGGGATTGCCAACCTGTTCAAGGCCTACGACATACGCGGGACCGCGCCAGATGAGCTGACGCCGGAAATTGCCTACCGGATCGGACGGGCGCTGGTCGTTTACCTCGGCGTGGACCACGTTTGCGTCGGGAGGGATATGCGCGTCAGCTCACCGCTGATGGCCGCATCGCTGATCGACGGCATCCTCGACCAGGGCGCCGATGTGACCGATATTGGCTTGATCTCGACCGATGGGTTGTACTTCGCGGTCGGCCGTTTCGGGTTCCCGGCTGGCGTCATGGTCACAGCGTCGCATAACCCCGCCGAATACAACGGTTTCAAGCTGTGCCGGGCGGAAGCTCGCCCACTGTCCATGGACGAGGGCATTGGAGAGATACGCGACCTGGTATTGCGGAACGCGTTCCCCACGCCAGCGCGCACCGGCTCGAGGACCGAGCGCGATGTCACCCACGAATTCGTGGCACACGCCCTCTCGTTCATTGATGTCTCCGCGATCCGACCGCTGAAAGTTGCTGTCGACGCGGGCAATGGCATGGCCGGCAAGATTGTGCCGATGGTGTTCAGCCATCTGCCTGTCACGCTGCTGCCGCTCTATTTCGAGCTGGACGGACGGTTCCCGAACCACGAAGCGAACCCGATTGAGCCGGAGAATACGCGAGACTTGCAGCGCGTGATCCGCGAGCAGGGCGCCGACATCGGGATCGCATTCGATGGCGATGCCGACCGCATGTTTGTGCTGGATGAACAGGGCCGCTTTGTCGGGGGCGATATGGTGACCGCGCTCGTATCGCGCGTGTTGCTCGCCCGCAACCCGGGAGCGGCAGTCGTCTATAACCTCATCTGCTCGCGCACTGTGCCGGAGGTCATCCGCGCTGCTGGCGGTGTACCGATCCGCTCGCGCGTCGGCCATTCCTTCATCAAGGCGCTGATGCGCGAGCACGACGCCATATTTGGTGGCGAGCATTCGGGGCACTTCTATTTTCGGGACAACTGGTACGCCGACTCCGGCCTGATCGCGGGGTTGACAGTGCTCGAAGTGCTCTCGCGTGAGGGCGGTTCGTTCAGCCAGGTGCTGGCCCCAATCGACACACGGGTACGCTCCGGCGAAATCAACAGCGAAGTTGCCGATGTCAATGCCACGATCGCGCGGGTGCGCTCACACTATCAGGACGGCCAGATCGACACCCTGGATGGCCTGACCGTCGAATACCCGACGTGGTGGTTCAACTTGCGGCCATCGAACACCCAGCCACTGTTACGCTTGAACCTGGAGGCGGACTCACCCGAGGAACTGGAGCAGCGCACCGCTGAAGTACTGGCGCTGGTGCGGGAGCCGTCCGGCGCCTGAACGAATTGCAAGGTTTGGGCAAACGGAAATAGGACTTTCGTTGGATGGGTACCGAACCCATGCCAGTAGATCATAGTACCTACGGGCATGTTGACCGTCGCACGGAAGGAAGAATGGCGTTGGAGCATCGGGTCAATGACGGAGTGGTGAGTGACCGATCGCCCAACGTCGCCCGGACAATGATTCGGATGGAGCTGGCGGAGGCGATTTCCGGCATCGTCGAGCGCGACCGTTTTCTCCAGCGCACCGCACAGCTGGTGTCTCGCCAGTGTGGGCAGCCATTCGTTGCCATCTATACGCGTGGCGCTGCTGGGGGTGGCCTCGTGTTACGGTCCAGCACGTTACCTCCCACATCGCCTGCCCCTGCCCGTCTCACCAGCCCAGGCGCCGAGCTGTCCAACGTGGTTCGTTCGTCTAGCGGCACTGGCAACACGGCACTCGTTACGTCATTGCGGGTACAGGGAGATGCGATCGGAGCACTCGTCGTGTTCCAGGAGCGCGGGGAGTTCAGCGTCGCAGACAGGCTCCTGGTCGAAACGGTTGCGATGGAGATCGCCCCGGCGGTAGCAGTGGCGGAGCAACACCACGCCATCAAACAAGCATCGGTGGTTGATCTGTCATCCGGAGCCTATACAACCTGGTTCCTCAAGCAGCGCCTGGACGAAGAGATCGAACGGGCGCGACGCCAATCGCGCGATGTGTCGCTGCTCCTTCTCAACGTGTTTGGGGTTGGACACGTGTGGCGCGAGACGAACGCCCTGCATCCTGCCAGCGTACTCCGCCAACTTGCCAACGTGCTGACGAGTTCCACGCGCATGTTCGATGTCGTCGCCCAGCGGGTGCCGGGCGAGTTCGCCATCCTGTTGGTCGACGCCGGAGAAGCGGCCGTCCCAACTGTCGCTGAGCGGATCCGCGCGCGCGTGGTGCGGGCACTGGAGCGCGCGCTGCCGCACGGCGTCGATGTCGACGTTGTTGCGAGCTCCGCAACCTTCCCTATCGATGGCGACGATGCCTCGGGGCTGATCCTCACGGCAGAGCACCGCTTGGATGCCGCGTTGCGCCGGCGGACGCTGAACGCACGATCATGAGCTGCCATTGCACGATCATCAAGCGCCGTCCCGACGGCAGTGAAGCAGCGCGCTACCAGGGTGTCCGCCTGGAGGCGCAAGCGGGCTGGCAGGCAGCGCGGGCGGTCTGGGGCTATCGCACCCTGGATGCTGGCTACATGGTCTTCGAGCACGGGGATGAGCTTGACGAGTTCTTCTCGCTGGAGCGCGGCTACAACGTGTTCGCGCTCTACCGTGGCGGGCGCGACCTGGTCGGCTGGTACTGCAATGTCACCCTGCCGACGGTCGTGGAGGGGGACACCATCATCTGGCACGATCTGTATATCGACATCATCCGCTACCCCAACGGGCAGTGGTTGCTGTTGGATATGGACGAGCTCATGGAATCCGACCTGGAATCCCGCGACCCAGCCAGGTATGCCGCGATCCTCGAAGCGCGCGACGAGCTGCTGGAGCTGATGCGCGCCGGAGCGTACCCATTTTCTGGCGCGCGACCACCGGAAATGGTTCCCACTCGCACGAAGCAGGCGTTCAAGGCGTAGACTATGCCCCGCGTCGAACATCGTGAACAACGCGAGGAGTACGTAGATGACGGAACGCCCGGCGCTGTTTCCAGGAACCCCCGCAAGCGCCCTGGCAATATTCGCTCACCCAGATGACCCAGAGTTTGTCTGTGGCGGCCTGATCGCGAACTGGACTGACGCCGGTGCGCGGGTAGGGTACGTCATCATGACCGATGGTCGAGCCGGAGGAGCGGGGCTTGGTGACGAGCTGATCACACCAGAGGAACTGGTGCTACGCCGGGAAGATGAGCAGCGACGTGCTGCCGCCCATCTGGGAGTTGCACCGGAAGACATCGTCTTCTTCCGCGAGCACGATGGAGAGCTGTTCCACACACTGGAGCTGCGCCGGAGGATCGTTCGCGAGATCCGGCGCTTCAAACCGGAGGCGGCTATATTGTTCGATCCGCGCCGGCGCGTGATGCCGGGCTATGTCCAGCACCCGGACCATTGGACGAGTGGAGAAGCAGCACTGGCCGCCATCGCGCCACTCGCCGGGAACCGGCTTGCCTTCCCTGAACTGCTCGCCGAAGGACTGGAGCCGCATCAGATCCGCGACATCTACCTTGCATCGCCGGTTGACCCGAACCTGCGGATCGACATCGAGCCACAGCTCGAACGCAAGGTTGCTGCGATGAACGAACATACGAGCCAGGTGGCGGACCCGGAACGTACCGCGGGGTTCATGCGCGATTTCGCGCGCATGGCTGCAGCCGGTAGCCGCTATGAATTCGCCGAGGCCTACCACTTCATCCGCTTCGGCGAGCGCTTCCTCACGCTGGAGGACTGAAACCCTGGCTCTCCACGTCGCGATTGACCTGCGGCTGGCCGGCTATCGCTCCGGCGGCATCGCCCGCTATGCGCGCGAGCTGAGCGATGCTCTGCAGCGCCTGCATTCGCCCGACCTGACAGTGACCGAGCTGCATGCCGCGCGTGCCCCAGCCACAGCCGGAACTGTGCGCCTGCGCACACCACCCCACAACCGTTGGGAGCTGCGCGCGCTGCCGCTGGAGCTGCGTGTGCGCGGTGTCCAGCCGGATGTTTACCATGCCGTCGACTTTGTTGCGCCACGGGTGCAACGCTGTGGCGTTGTCGCAACGGTGCATGACTTGGCGTTCCTCGACCGCCCAGGCGACCTCACACCCGATGCATTGCGCTGGTACCGCCAACTTTCGCTGTCGCGCGCATGGACCGATGCCTGGGTCACCCCGTCGCAGTGGACCGCCAACCGCTTGTCGCTCGCCTACGACATCGACCCCGCCGATATCACCGTTGTCCCACACGGTATTCCTGCGTTCCTGAGCGGGGTTGAAGTCGTGAGTCGAGACGCGCGGCGCGATTATGTGCTGGCCGTCGGGACGGTCGAGCCGCGCAAACGGTTGGAACTGCTCTTGAATGCGTTGCCGTATCTTGGCAAACAGATCACCCTGGTCGTGGCAGGTGCGCCGGGCTGGAACACCGCCGCACTGGAGGCCCGCTTGCGCAACACTACCCGCGTGGCGTGGCGCACCGCCCCGGACGATGCCGAAATGCGCGAGCTGTACCGCTATGCGCTCGCAGTCGTGCTGCCCTCTTGGGCGGAAGGGTTTGGCCTGCCGGCCCTGGAAGCGATGGCCTGCGGGACGCCGGTGGTTTCCTCAGGTGGCGGGGCGTTGCCGGAAGTAACCGGGCAGGTTGCGCTAACTGTCGAGCCGGACCCTGCTGCCTGGGCGGCGGCGATTGTCCGGCTACGCGACGATGACGCGCTTTGGCGCCAGTTGTCGGTAGCATCTCACGAGCATGCCCAACAGTTTCGTTGGGAGCGCGCAGCAGAGGAGACATTCGCTGTGTACCGGGCTGTAGCAGCACGCGCCTGACTGGACCCGGCTATACTGCCATGACCTATGTCCGGGCATGACGCCCAATCGTTGTGCGCGATGGGAAGGCCGGCAGCGCTGGTGAGCACCGAACACGCGGAACTGACGCCGACACGCGAGTATGGGCCCGAACAGGCGGCCATCATCAGCGAATACACCGGGCGCAACCTCTTACACGTGATCGTGAACCCAGTTGCTGGCAGTGGCAAGGCAGGCAAGCGCTGGCCAGAACTCAACACCGCCCTGGCAGAGCATGGCTTCGAAACGGTGGCCCACTTCACAACCCGGCCAGGCGAAGCCACAAGCATCGCTCGCCGCCTTGCCGAAGAGGATGCAAGCACGATCGTTTGCGTTGGCGGCGACGGGACCCTCAACGAGATCATCAACGGGCTTGTCCACGATGACCAGCCTGTCAACAGAAACACTCGCTTGGCATTGATCCCGGCCGGCACCGGCAAAGACTTTTGTCGTGCCCTGGGGGTCGAGACGGTCGAGAAGGCGCTCCGCGCGCTCGATGCCGACGTGACGGCGACGATTGACCTGGGGCGCATGACATACATCGACCAGCATACCGGCGAACCCACCGTGCGCTATTTCGCCAACTGTGCCGATGGCGGCCTGGGAGCCGAAGCTGCCGCGCGGATCAACGCATCGACCAAAAAACTCGGTGCGGTCGGCACCTACGTCATCGGAGCAGTCCGCTCGATCCTCGCCTTCTCGTTTCGAGACGCGACCTACGAAGTAGAGGGGGAGGTCGTCTTCGACGGACGCTCCGGCATGGTGGTCTTCGCCAACGGCCCGACATTCGCGGGCGGCATGCGCGTCGCGCCCGATGCCTCCCTGTGTGACGGCCTGTTCGACATTTACGTGCTGCAGGATGTCGGCAAGCGCGCGCTCCTTTTCTCCCTGCTGCCGCGGGTGTATCGTGGTCGGCACGTTGGCCGGCCGGGAGTGCTGCACACGCGCGGGGCGCATGCGAAAGTTACGTCCCCCGTCGAACTGCTCGTCGAGCTCGATGGCGAACAGCTCGGGCGGGCGCCGTTCGAAGCGCGGGTGGTGCCGGGTGTCCTGCGGGTGATCGGTGACGAGCAGGCGCTCCAGAAGGTCGGTGGTTGCACGAACCCTGCGTTGTAGGGGATAGTTGTTGCGTACAGGGCGTTCGCGGGGGTTCCGGGCTTCTGGCCGGTGCGCAGTGCGTCGCGACCGAGCCAGGCTACCGTACCTGTTCGCGTGCATATCTTCCAGTACGCTTCTCGAGCAACTCGTAGACCGGGACGCGAGCCGGTACAGAGGGGGCGTCGATGGTTTCCGTTTCATCCGTTGTCGAATCCGCTAACCCGAACGAGGCGGCTGAGCTGTTTACCTATCGCCTCTACGGGCAGCCGCGCACGGCGCACCAGGAGTGGCTCTGGCAGGGCCTGCATCGTGAGATGCAGCGCCAGGGGTTGCACTATCTCCCGGAAGAGCACGACCGCATCCGCCTGGTGGTGAACTTTGCGTCAAACGACGAGCCGAACATTTTCCGGCGCAAAGCGCAGGGAATCTTTGTCGTGACCTTCGTCGAGGATGATCACGAACCGAGCGACATCCTGCGCGCGGGGTACCCAGTGTTGGTGCGCAACCTCTCGAACTTGGCGATCTACGTCGTCGTCGAAGGCGGCAAGACCAATGCCCACTTCCTCACCATGGAGCAGGGCCACTATGTCGTCAGCCACACAGCCGGCGAGCCGGAAGAGCCGTTCTTCGCAGAAGTCTACGAGCGCATGGAGCCACTGGCGACATCGACCCTGGTGATCAACAACGTTTACGTCCCAGACCTGCCAGAGGAGCTCTGGGATGGGGACGAAGTTACCCGCACCCTCACCTGGGCCGGCAGCCAGCTGGACAAGCTGAACCTGTTGCCAGCGCCCTGGCCGATCCATGAGATCCTCAGCGAGCGCGACCTGCGCCACGTCAAGCGGCTCTACGGGATCGGCGGCATCTCCTACGGCAACCTTTCCGCCCGGCGAGACGAGAAGACGTTCTGGATGAGCGCGAGCGGGGTCAACAAGTCGAACTTGCGGGAAATCGGCCGCGACATCTTGCTCGTCACCGACTACGACCCAGAACGCATCGCGATGCTGTTGAGCGTGCCGCCGCACGTCGAGCCGCGGCGTGTGTCCGTCGATGCGATCGAGCACTTCATGATCTATCGAGAGCATCCCAGCGTCGGAGCAATCATCCACGTGCACGCCTGGATGGACGGTATCCAGTCAACGCACATTAACTACCCGTGCGGGACACGCGAACTGGCAGTCGCGGTCGCGGATCTGGTGCGCCAGGCGCCCGACCCATCGCGTGCCGTGGTTGGGTTGAAAAACCACGGGCTGACGATCACCGGCCACTCGCTGCACGAGATCTTCGAACGCATCGAAGGCAAGATCCTGCCGCAAGTACCGATGTCCTGATGTCGTTACGCCCGCGGTTGGGCAGGTGGATAAGCGTGCTCAAGAGCGGCGTGGGCTGGTTCCGTCAGTACGAACGCTTCGCCGATCGACGCGCGGCAGGGCGCAAGCTCGCCGCAGCGCTCTCCGCCTATGCCGGCCGCGACGACCTATTGGTGCTGGGTTTGCCACGCGGTGGGGTGCCGGTTGCCTACGAAGTAGCGACTGCCCTGCATGCTCCGCTTGACGTGTGGTTGGTGCGCAAGCTTGGCGTGCCTGGCCACGAAGAGCTGGCGCTCGGCGCCATCGCCGATGGCGGGGCGCGCGTATTGAACGCTGAGATCATTGTCGAACTTGGGATCACACCGGAAGATATCGACCGAGTCACCGCGCTGGAGCAGCGCGAGCTAGCCCGCCGGCACACCCTCTATCGGGGCGAGCGTCCGCCGCCAGACGTGCGTGGCAAGACTGTCATTCTGGTCGACGATGGCCTGGCGACCGGCTCGACGATGCAAGCAGCCATTGCGTCGGTGCGCGCACAGGAGCCGCGGGCCGTCGTCGTAGCGGTCCCGGTTGCCCCGCCGGTCGTGCGGGCTGAGTTTGCCGGGCTCGTTGACGATTTCGTGTGCCTGCTCACACCTGACCCGTTCCGGGCAGTTGGCCTGTGGTACGAGGACTTCTCCCCCACCGAGGATGACGAAGTGCGCGCGCTCCTGGCTGCCAGCCAGTAAGAAGCGCCACTTGCGTTCCCCTCAACTGTCTCTACACTGCTATGCGTCGTCGTCCGGCACGCGCGTCGGGTCCCCGAAAGGATGGAACGCATGGTGGTGACCAACCGATTTGAGGAACGCTTCCTGGAACCTGGTTCAGATGCCAAGCGGCTCTACGAGCGTGCGCGCAAGGTGATGCCGGGCGGGAACAGCCGCACGACGGTGTACCAGGCCCCGCACCCACCGTATGCCGCACGCGGCTCCGGTGCGGTCATCGTGGATACCGATGGCCAGGAGCGCTTCGATTTCGTGAACAACTACACGTCATTGATCCATGGCCATGCCGACGCAGACATCAACGCCGCCGTGATCGAGCAGTTACAGTGGGGCACGGCCTTCGGCATGCCGACTGAATCCGAGATCAAGCTCGCCGAGCTGATCAGCGCGCGGGTGCCGTCGGTTGAGCACGTTCGTTTCACGAACTCCGGTTCGGAAGCGGTCATGATGGGGATCAAGGCAGCGCGCGCCTTTACCGGACGCCCGAAAATCGCCAAGTTCGAAGGGTGCTACCACGGCTCGTATGACTTCGTGGAGGTCAGCCTGGCCAGCACTCCAGAAAACTGGGGCGCAGATGACCCCACCTCGACCGCCTACTCCTGGGGAACGCCACAATCGGTGCTGGACGACGTGGTCGTCCTCAAGTTCAACGACATCGAATCGACTGAACGGTTGATCGAACAGCACAAGCACGAGCTGGCCGCAGTGTTGATGGACCCAATGCCGATGCGGGCAGGGTTGATCCCAGCGGAAGCGGCCTTTGTCCAGCGAGTACGCGAACTGACAAAGCAGTATGGCATTGTGTTGATGTTCGATGAAGTGGTGTCGCTCCGCGTCGCCTACGGCGGCGCACAGTCGTTGCTCGGCGTCACGCCGGACCTGACTTCGATGGCGAAGATCATTGGCGGCGGCTTTCCAGTGGGCGCCATTGGCGGTTCTGCGGAGGTGATGAGCGTGTTCGACCCTTCGCAAGGCTACCCGCGTGCGCCGCATGGCGGCACGTTCAACGCCAACCCGGTAACAATGGCCGCTGGGCTCGTCGCGATGGAAAAGCTGACCCCGCAGGAGTTCGAGCGGCTCGACCGCCTGGGAGATATGGTGCGTGAAGGCATCGCGGAAGCCATGGATGGCGCGCGTATCCCCGGCCAGGTAACCGGGCGGGGGTCACTCTTCCACATCCACTTCCACGATCGTCCGCTCTCCGACTACCGCTCGTCGCACTTGACGCCCGAGGAGGCGCTCAAAGTGAAGCGGGTGCATCGCGAGCTGGTTGGGCGAGGGGTGTTCATCCCCGGCTTCCTCGTCGGCAACCTCTCGACCCCGATGGATGAAGGCGAAGTCAGCGCCTTCGTGTCCGCGTTCGCTGATGCATTGGATGCTGCCAGGTAGCTCTGACGGACGACCACCCGGCATCACTCGTATGCCGCCCCCAACCCGGATAACCGGAGCGGGGGCGTTCTGTCGCAGGAGGTCGATGACAGCATGGAGATACGTCGCATTGCCGTGATTGGCGCTGGGCTCATGGGTCATGGCATTGCCCAGGAGCTCGCATGCGCCGGTTTCGACGTCCGCCTGAACGACCTTGAAGAACAGATCCTTGAACGGGCGCTGACGAATATCCGCCGCAATCTCGGTACACTCGTTGCCGCGGGAAGATTCGCGCCGGTGGAGGCGGAGACGGCGCTTGCCTCAATCGCTGTAACGACATCCCTGGACGAGGCTGTGCGAGACGCCGACCTCGTTATCGAGGCTGTAGCCGAGAACCTGGAGCTAAAGCAGCGGCTGTTCCAAGCGTTGGACGAGCGTTGCCGGGCGGACACGATCCTGGCAAGTAACACCTCCAGCTACGTACCAAGCGCATTGGCCACCGCGACATCCCGGCCCGAACGGGTGCTTGTCACCCACTACTTCAACCCACCGTACCTCGTACCGCTTGTGGAGATTGTGCCAACGCCGAAAACCGATCCACAGGTCGTCGACAACGTCTATGCGTTGTTTGCTGGCATGGGCAAGCGACCAGTTATCGTGCGCAAGGAGGCCGTCGGCTTCATCGCCAATCGCATGCAGATTGCCCTGCTCCGCGAGGCGCTGCATATCGTCGAACAGGGGATCGCGGCTTTCGAGGATGTCGACACGGTCGTGCGGAACAGTTTCGGGCGGCGTTTGCCTGTGGCAGGGCCGTTCGAGATCGCAGACCTCGCGGGGCTGGACATCTATGCAGCAGCAGCGCAGGCGATACTCCCGGACCTCGCAGCGGAAGCAACACGTTCTCCTCTGCTTGAAGAACGCATCGCCCGCGGTGATTTCGGGATCAAGACCGGCAGGGGATTCAGGGACTGGACACCCAAGGAAGCCGAACACCTTCGGCGCCGCATGGCAGAGGAGCTACTGCAGCGGCCACCCTCGTAGCGCCATCGCCAGGCAACTGCGAGGGATAGCCGCTTCTCGTTCTACACCAAGACTGGCAGTGCAACCTGGGTTGCCTTCGGCGCCGTCATGGTCGCTTCGGCTTCCAGTTTTCCGCTAATCAGTGCGTAGAGGATCGCTTGTGCGGTGTGCAGGCGGTTCTCCGCCTGGTCGAAGACGACCGAATCGGGGCCGTCAATGACCTCGGCAGTGACTTCCTCGCCGCGGTGCGCCGGCAAGCAGTGCATGAAGATGCCACCGGGGTTGGTGTAGTCCATCAGCGAGTTCGTCACCCGGAACGGGGTCAGCGCCGCGATGCGCGCCGCCCGCTGCGACTCGTGGTCGCCCATCGAAATCCAGGCGTCGGTGTAGATCGCATCGGCATACATCACCGCGTGGCGCGGGTCATTGGTCAGTTCGATCATCGCGCCGGTTTCAGCGGCGATGGCCATAGCGCCCGCAACAATATCCGGGTTCGGTTCATACCCGACCGGGGTAGCGATCGACATGTCCACGCCGCACAGCGCACATGCCTCCATGAGGGAATGCAGGACATTGTTCCCCGCCCCAACCCAGGCAACTTTGTGGCCGGGCAAGGCGCCCCACTTCTCGCGCATCGTGAGCAGGTCGGCCAGGCTTTGGCATGGATGGTGGTCATCGGTGAGTGCGTTGATCACCGGGATGGTCGCAGCTTCGGAAATCAACCGGACGTCGTCATCGGCGAAGGTGCGAATGACAAACGCCGCTGAGTAGCGGCTCACGACTTTGGCGGTGTCTTCAAAAGTCTCACCCCGGCCGATCTGCAGGTCGGCAGTGCCGACTGTCGAGGGAATACCGCCAAGACGCGCAACGGCAGTCTCAAATGAGATGCGCGTGCGCGTGGATGGCTTGGCGAAATACAGCACAACCGTCTGCCCTTTGAGCAGGTCGTGTTGTGCGAGCGGGTGTTCCTTGAACTCAGCCGCGAGGTCGAGCAGATAGGCGAACTGAGCGGGCGTCAGGTCAGATGTCTTCAGTAGATGCTTCACCGAAATCCTCCAGCAACCAACGGTCGAAACGATGCGCGCCAAGCGACGTCAACACGAAGCGGCCCGAGCGCGCAGGAAAGCGCGTCAGGCCCAGCGCCTCAATCGTCGCTCGGCCAGATTGCTGGAGGTCGTGGATTGTTGGTTTGCGGAACGGTACACGTTACGTCTCTCGCTTCAAGTCGAATCGCTAGGAACAGGCAGGTCAGCCGATCAACGATCAGCGCCGCCTATGCATCCTCGACTGCCTGAAACGAAAAGCCATGCCGTCACGCCTGCCTTCACAGGTGCACGATGAACGTAACGTGCGACAGCCTACTCTATATCGTGGTGCACGTCAACTAGGAAAACCGACAAACCAACAAGGTTCGGTCCATACTTGACATGCACCAGACAGGTTGCTATTCTCCGGCGCACAAGTGAATAGACCCTGCGCTCATCCAGAGTGGTGGAGGGATACGGCCCTTAGAAGCCCGGCAACCGGCGCATTGCGTTTGGTGCCAATTCCGGCGGGTATGACCCGCAAGATGAGCGTGGTGAACAGCCACCACCCCTTGTGGTGGTTTTTTGTTCCCCCCTCTCCGGCGCAGGGAAGCAACGGCAACGACGAGGACGAGTAGACGACGGCCCTCCGGCCCAGCGAGCCGCGCCTGGTGTGATGGCGGCGCCGGAACCCCGTTGAAGATGCCCTCCGAGCCGCGATCTGAACCGCGCCGGCGCGCTGCGAGCAGCGGCGCTCCCCTGTGCCAGTAGGATCAGCCGGATCGACCCCGTTATCTCGGTCGAAGCGCGTCGGCGCATGCGTGCGTCGCGCGTAACGAGTGGCGCTTGCGGCAGTGGCCCGCAGGCGCAATCGGGGTGGTACCGCGGGTCGTTTGACCCGTCCCCGTTGCCAAACGGGGGCGGTTGCAGTAGCCACCTGGCCAGTGTGGCCGTCCCCCAAACCGAACACCGCCGCCACGAGCGTTGTCGTGGCAGTGCCGAACAGGGGGAACCGCCATGCCGGGAACTGCTGCTTATCCACGCGTCAGAACCACCCCACCGGGCTGGGAGCCGAGCAAAGCCCAGCGCTACGTAACGGTCGCTAGCCCGCAGGACCCGTTCGTCACCGAACGCGGCGAGGTCATCGACTCCGTGCACCTGGCCTACGAGACCTGGGGCTGCCTCAATGCCGCGCGTGACAACGCCGTGCTTGTCTTCCACGCGCTCACCGGCGATGCGCACGCCGCATCGCACCCCGACCTGCCCGGCGACCGTGCCGGCTGGTGGGAGCCGCTCATCGGCTCTGGTTGCCCGATCGACACCGACCACTATTTCGTCATTTGCGCCAACGCACTCGGGTCGTGCTATGGCTCGACCGGGCCACGCTCACTGGCGCGTGATGGACGGCGCTACAATCTGCGCTTCCCCCAACTGACCGTGCGCGATCTGGTTGCGGCGCAACTGCGCCTGTTGGACCATCTGGGAATTGCACGGGTGGCCTGCGCGATCGGCGGCTCGGTTGGCGGAATGCAGGCGCTGGAGATGGCCGTTATCGCGCCAGAGCGGGTGGAACGCGCTGTCGTGGTCGCAGCCTCCGGTCGCTTCCACGCACAGGGCATCGCCTACAACGAACTGCAACGCCGGGCTATCATGCTCGACCCATGCTGGGCCGGTGGCGAGTACGCTGACGACTGCAACCCGCGCGGAGGGGTCGCGTTGGCCCGCATGGTCGGCATGATCACCTTCCAGTCGGACGAATCGATGACCATGCGGTTTGGCCGCAGCACTGATGCCCGCTACCACGCCTGGCCGGAGTTCCACGGGCGCTACGATGTAGAAGGCTATTTGCACTATCAGGGGGACAAGCTCGCACAGCGTTTTGACGCAAATTCCTATCTGTACCTGTCGCGCGTGATGGACAGCCACGACATCGGCCGCGATCGTGGCGGCGTGCTGGCAGCGGCAGCGCTTGTGCGCGCCCGCACACTATTGATCGGTATCCGCAGCGACATCCTCTTTCCACCAAGCCATGTCTCGGCAACTGCGGACGCAATCGCTGCCTGCGGGGGCGCCGCCCGCTATTGGGAGCTGAACTCGCCGCACGGACACGATGCGTTCTTGAAGGAGTTCGAGCGTCTCGATGCGATCCTGCGCGACGGCGTCGGCGTGCCGCCAGGCGCGGCGATCTGCGCACCACCAGTGGCGTCTACTGCGGCTGCAGCGTTCTAAGGCGAGCAAAGCCCGAACGGTCGTGCAATCCCGGTCGCCGGCTGGGCAGCCGCGTCGGCTGCGCTGCGGTCGATCCTTCCGGGATGCTGTCCGAACATGCCGGACCAGGCGCGGCTGGTTGCATCGTCCGGACGATGTCCATAGACTCATGCGGATGACCTGCGTCCTCGGCTCGTGGGTAAAGAGGCATGGATGGCTGCTGGCTTCGTATTCCCCGTCCCTGAAGATTCTGAGCGTGTTGCAAGCATACGCGCCGAGCTGCGCGGGTTGCTCGCGGCCGAACAGGCTGCCGGCACGTTCACTCCGCGCTGCGATGGCTGGTTGACCGGTTGGTCGGAACCACTGTCGCGTTCACTCGGCGCCCATGGTTGGATCGGCGTCACCTGGCCAGAACGATACGGTGGGCGCGAGTTCACCGTTGGCGAGCGCTATGTCATCACCGAGGAGCTCCTCGCCGCCGGGGCGCCCGTTGCCGCGCACTGGATCGCCGACCGGCAGGTCGGGCCGTTGCTCCTGCGCTACGGCACAGAGGAACAGCGCCAGGAGTTTCTACCTCGCATCGCCCGTGGAGAGTGTTACTTTGCAATTGGCATGAGCGAGCCGGACGCTGGCTCCGACCTTGCGGCGATCCGCACCAGCGCGAAGAAGGTCGATGGCGGCTGGCTGATGAACGGCCGCAAGCTGTGGACCAGTGGCGCGCACCACTCACACTATTCGATCGTGCTCTGCCGCACCTCGCCGATGGAAGAGAACCGGCGCAACGGCATGAGCCAGCTGTTGGTCGACCTGCACGCGCCGGGGGTGACGATCCGCCCGATCATCCTGCTCAACGGCGAGCACCACTTCAACGAAATGATCTTTGACGACGTGTTTGTTCCCGATTCGCGTCTGGTCGGGACCCTCGGCAATGGCTGGAACCAGGTGCTCACTGAACTTGCCTTCGAGCGTAGCGGCCCGGAACGCTTCATGAGCACATTCCCACTGTTGGTGGAAACCCTGCGCATCGTCGGTACGCACGGCGACGCCCGCGCACAGGAACGCATCGGCAGCCTGATCTCGCAGCTGTGGGCGGTGCGTGCGCTATCGCTCGGCGTAGCAGGGCAGCTCGATAGCCCCAACCCACCGGCGACGGAAGCGGCGTTGGTGAAGGACATCGGCACGCGGCTGGAACGCGAGATCATCGAAGTGGCCCGCTCGGTTGTCGAAACGGAGCCACACGCCGACACCGACAATGCGTTTCAGCGCTTACTGGCGCAGGCAATACTGCAAGCCCCCGGGTTCACGCTCCGTGGCGGCACCAATGAGATCCTGCGTGGGATCATCGCGCGAGGGCTGGGGCTGCGATGAACGACCTTGTACAGATGCTGGAACAGACGGCGTTCCGGCTCTTTTCAGACCTCTCGACGCCAGCAGTCGTTGAACGCGCCGAACACGGCACGTGGCCGGCTGATCTGTGGCGCAACCTGGAGGAAACCGGCCTGACGGTGATGCTGGCGCCGGAGGATGCCGGCGGCGGCGGAGGTTCGTTCGTCGAAGCAGGAGCCGTGCTGCGCCTGGCAGCGCGCTTCAGTGCGCCCGTGCCGCTGGGCGAAACCCTCTCGCGCTGGAACGGACACCCACCGGCTGGCTGGCCAGCGGCACGTTGCAGCGCGTCCCGTGGGGCAGAAGCGTCGCTGCTGTCGTCGCGCTTGGCAGCGCTGTCGGAGAGACGCTCGTTGCACTCCTTCCAACCAGCGGTGCGACCACCAGTACATCCACCAACCTGGCCGGTGAACCACGCGACACACTGACGTTTGTCACGGCTCCGCTACCGGCAGATGCCGTCGCACCCGCTCCGGCTGGGGTGAACGCAGATTGGCTACGTCGCCGAGGGGCACTTGTGCGCGCCGTGCAGATTGCCGGGGGGCTGGAGCAGATTCTGGACCTTGGGGTGGAGTACGCGCAGCAACGCACGCAATTCGGGCGTCCGCTGGGTAACTTCCAGGTCATCCAGCACCAGCTCGTCCAGCTCGCGGGCGAAACTTCCACAGCGCGGGCGGCCGCTGACCTGGCGTTGCGCATCGTCGGCGGAGCAAACGAGCAGTTCGCGATCGCTGCAGCAAAGGCGCGCGCCAGCGCCGCCGTGGCTCCGGCAGCGGCGATCGCCCACCAAGTCCACGGGGCCATCGGTTTCACCCAGGAGCACCGCCTGCAGTTGAGCACTCGCAGGCTCTGGGCCTGGCGGGATGAGTTTGGCTCGGAAGCCTATTGGAACACCCAACTAGGGAGAATGGCCCTGGATGCTGGTCCAAACTCGTTTTGGCCGGCCTTGGCGGTTTCACACGTGAAGCAGGGGGAGTAGAGACGCATGAGTGACCAGCTCCTGTTCGATGTCAACGAGCACGTCGCGACGCTGACCCTGAACCGGCCGGACAAGCTCAACGCCTTCACCCTGGAGATGGTCGAGGCCTGGGCGGCGGCCCTGCAGGAATGCCGCAAGAATAGCGACATCCACGTCATCGTCGTCACCGGCGCCGGGCGTGGTTTCTGCGCCGGTGGCGACTTGGTCGAAATGCGCCAGCGCGTCGAGGAAACGCCGTTCCAGCAGAAAGACTTCATCTGGAGCCACGTCCACGAAGTCGCCAAGACCCTGGAACTCATCGACAAGCCGGTGATCGCTGCAATCAACGGCGTCGCCAACGGCGCAGGGCTCGACATGGCGCTGATGTGCGACATGCGCTTTGCCGCCGAAGACGCCCGCCTGGCCGAGAGCTACATCCGCGTCGGGCTTGTGCCAGGAGACGGCGGCGCGTACTTCCTGACGCGCCTTGTTGGCACAGCCAAAGCTCTGGAACTGCTCTGGACCGGCGACACACTCACGGCCCAGGAAGCGCTTGCGCTTGGCATCGTCAACAAGGTCGTGCCGAACGCCGAGCTACTCGACTACACCTACAGCTTCGCCCAACGCTTGGTCAACAGCCCAACACTCTGTATCCGCGCGATCAAGCGCCTCGTCTATCAGTCGCACCATGCCGAGCTGCGCAGCGCGCTGGATGCGGCATCCTCCCTCATGGGCATCGTCGGCAGCAGCAACGACCACCGTGAGGCGCTCGCCGCCCTGGCCGAGAAGCGCAAGCCGGTGTTCACCGGCAGTTAAGGCGCACCGACAGATTAGGCCGGCCAACGCTCGGACGTGCGCTGAAAACGGTTGCTGTACTCCGAGCTGGAAGAGACTGGGAACTACCGTACCCGGCTGCGGCTCATCCGAGCCGTCACCGGAGTCTTTCGCGCGTGTCCACGTAGCCGGCCTCGGCATCATCCGGACCGTGCGCGCGGAGCACGTCACTGTCGTTACGGCAAATGCCTGTCTACTTCCCCGCGCTCATACCGTGCTGAACCTGCACACGCAGCTCCACAACCGACGGAAACGCCGCACGTGACGTGGCCGGACGACTCCTTCGGGCCTTGCGTCCCGTCCCGATACCGACCTCCCGGTCTGGTACCGGACCATCGCACCTATCCCGGCATGACCCCCCACTGCTACGGTACGAACCGTGAAGCGCGGTCACGCCGCGAAGGAGGATGGCAACCGAATGAGCAGTCAGCGCATTGTCGTCGTCGATGACGACCCGGTCACAGCTAAAGTGATGCGGCTGGTCTTCGAGGATGAAGGCTACGAGACCGTGACACTGACGCGAGGCAGCCAAGCGTATGCCGAGATCATCGGACGGGACACCCAGTTGGTGATCCTGGATGTGAACTTGCCCGATATCAACGGCTTCTCCCTCTGCAAGGAGCTCCGCGCGCGCCGCTACTACGGCCCAGTCATCTTCCTCACCGGCCGCGCCGACCTCGAAGACAAGCTCGAAGGCTTCCGCATCGGCGCCGACGACTACATCGTCAAACCCTTCGAACCCCTCGAGCTCGTCGCCAGGGTCGAAAGCGTCGTCCGCCGCTTCCACCACCACGACCAGCAGAGCCTCGGCACCGTCCTGCGCGTCGACGACGCCGAGCTCTCCATCGGCGAGCTCACCTACTCCAGCGATGTCGTCGAGCCAGTCGTCCTCTCCCCCACCGAGATGCGCATCCTGGAATGCCTGATGCGCAACGCCCGCATTGTCATCAGCCGCGAGCGGTTGATCGAACGGGTCTGGGGCTACGACCTGGAGGGGGACACCAACCGGGTGGATGTCTACATCCGGCGGGTGCGCCGCAAGATCGAGGAGGACGCCGCCCAGCCGCGCTACCTGCACACGGTGCGTGGCCTCGGCTATGTCTTCCGGCCGGAAAACGAAACCGCTGGAACCGACGACGCCACCGCCGCCGCCTGACCAGTCACCCTCCGAAACCGACCTGACACACTGACGCCCGGTCCGCACATCGGCCGGGCGTCAGCGCGTGTGCCAACAGCTTCGGCACATCGGCACCTGAACTGCTTGTCATCGAAACATTCGCCCACGCATGTCGAAGCGTGCGGGAGGTGGTCTATACCAGTAGTCGCCGGGATCGGCGATCGCGTGAGGATGCCGTCGCAGCGTCGAGGCGCGAATGTGTTCGGAGGGCTGGAGCAGCGATGCATCCAACAATCGGTGAGTATCTATCGAATATCGAGGTAGCGCTGCGGCGGATCGACCAGCAGGCTGTTCAGCGGGTGGTTGATATCCTGTTCGATGCTTGCGTGAGCGGCCGGCGAGTCTATACCTTCGGCAACGGTGCAAGCGCAGCACTCGCCTCGCACATGGCCTGCGACTTGGGCAAAGGCTCGGCGCCGGACCTCGGACAAGGTCTACACGATGCCGCTGCCACACGTTTACGGATCATCGCACTCAACGACAACGCTGCACTCATGACGGCGTACGGCAACGATATCTCCTACGACGATGTGTATCTCGAGCAGTTGAAGAACCACCTGGAGCCAGGGGATGTTGTATTGGGGGTGAGTGGTAGCGGTGGTTCGCCCAATGTATTGCGCGCGCTGGAGTTCGCGCGCGGGCGCGGGGCGGTTGTTATCGGCTTCACCGGCCGGCAGGCTCCTGCACCGCGCATGGCCGCCCTGTGCGATGTCTGCCTGCATGCCCCATTGACCATGATGGAACAGATCGAGGACGTTCACGTCATCATGCACCACGCCATCTCCATTGCGCTGCGCGCCCGCGTCGCTGCGTGGCATCGCGCGTTGGAACCGGCCTTGGCAGTCGCCGACTGAGCGGATCGCCTGATGCACAACGCACCACACAATAATCTCGGCGACAATCTCGGCGACAACCCTCATCGAGCAAGTGACGTTACTCGCCGAGGGTGTTCCGGTGGGCGCGACCCACACGTCGAGCGCAGGCGCTGGTCGAGCCGCGCAATTGCCGGAGCGGATCGATACCGCGGCCGGTCTGCACGGTCAACCTGTAACCGTTGGCGTGCACTCTTGCGCTGGAACATGGCCAACGCCAAACGATCCTGACGCTCTCAGCGCTGCCGGAGGAGGGACGGTCGCGTGCAAGCGCTCAAAACTGGCCGCGCTTTCCGTCCCCGGCGCCTGCCGCGGGTGCTGCTTGTTGGCGCACTCTTGGCAGGCACGATCCTGGTTGGACTAACCGCGCCAACCACCGCTGCGACACTCACCCTCACACGCTCCATCTCCGTCACCGCCGACGATGCAGTCACGACACCACGCGGCTTCAATCCCGCCGGCCAGATCGTGGCACTGGGCGCAGCCGATGAAAGCGGCGTCGACATTGCGGGTTTCCGCTTCAGCAACATCACCATACCGCGCGGGGCGAGGATTCTTGGAGTCGAGTTCTCGCTGGTCAAGGCAGGGGGCGAAACGACTCCGCTGACAGTCGATCTCGCCTTCGAAGCGGCTGACAACGCAGCACCCTTCGCGGCAGCCGACGGCCCAGATGCCCGCCCACCCACCACAGCGTTCGCCCGCGTCGAACGGGCCGATACGTGGGTTGCCGGTCGACGCTACACCCTCGCTGATGACTCCGCCTTGCTTGGGTCACTGTACGAGGTCATCAACCGCGCTGGCTGGAACGCTGGCAATGCTGTAGTGCTCCTTGTGCAAGCCCCGAACGGCGCCAACGCTACTGGCGTAACCTTCCGCATGTCCGATGCGGCACGACGGACCGCTCCGCAACTCGTCATCCGCTGGGCGTTCACGACGACGATCATTCCCCCGGGGGGCGAAACCCCGGCCCCTGAACCGCCGCCAGTCGCCGGGCAGCCGTGCCCCGCCTGGGTCCACGACCGCTACGTCGCGCGCGGGCCGGATGGCGCGCTGTACGCGACCTGGCACCCAGCAGTCGACCCCCTCTTCGGCTGCACCTTTGGCCACGAGCATGGGGATAACCCACGGGGGGCGCCAGCACTACGCGGACGTACCGTGTTGTTTGGCTATGCCTCAACGCTGGCCGGATTTAACGAGCCGCACACAGGGTTCAAGGTATTCCGTTGGGACGATGTGCGCACTGACCAAGGCCCGTCGCACAACGGCGCAAGCTACTTGGCGGTGCTCCACCAAGGGTCAAGCGGCGCCGGTCGCTTTACTACGGTGTTCCACGATATTGAGGTGCACTATTACCAGCCCGCCGACGGCCGCGAAGTGCATGTCCACATGCTGGCTCCATTTGGCGCATTGAAAGCGGGCTGCGGCGCGAACGACCCGCGCTTGGAGCTGGACCTGCGCCAAGCGAACGCCCCAGGCGCGCGCGTTGTGGCCACCGCGCGCTGTTTCAACCCACCATATATCCCCTACGAGGACTGGCTCACGGCACTCTATGTGGGGAGCGATGCGCAGGGCATGTGGCGCGCCTATCTTGACCCGCACTTCGCCATCTTTGACCCCAACACGTTCTGCATTGTGACTGATGGCGCATGCACCCTGGGCTACTCCGATACTCAGGCAAACACCGGCCAGGACCCTGCAGGCAACACAGCACACTTCAAGGGCATCAAACGGGAAACCTACCTGAACCAAGTCTGGCTGCGGAACGCAGGAGGGTCGGCGGAATTCTGGACCGACCCATATGGGCGGCTGACAAGCCCAGATGCGGCTGACGCGATCCTGCAGTTCGTCTCCACCGTAACCGTCCTGCCATTTGTCGAATCAACCGCCTTCGGCGCTGAGAAGAACCCCGACCTGCACGGCAGCGTCCACGCCCCGAACTAACCGCATCCTCGCGCTCACAACGGCCAATCCGCGCTTCACCGCCTGCTGAGCACCTCGTTGGTCCATGAGCTTGCGTCGCAGAGGGTATTGCCGAACCTGAGTGCAAGCATCTATGATGGCCATACCGAACTCATGCCGTGGTGCGTCAGGAACGGCGTCGCGTCATCCGCGTGCTGCGGCGAACCGCTTGAACGCTCGCTCACCCCAGCGCTACGCAACGGTCGACGACGACCGGTTGATGGCGCGAGTGATTGGAGGACGTGAGAACCGGCAATACTCCGGTGCGTGACCGCATTCCCAATGGAACCGCCCAGCCGCTCGGTGAGTGAGTGACCCGCCGATTCGCCCGCCACGGTTGGAGACAGAGTGAAACCGTCGATGAGAGCGTGTGGAGGAGTGTGACCATGAACGAACGCCCACTGGTCGAGCAGCATGCGGAGTTATTTCGACTAGCAAGCGCCAAGAAGCTCAGCCGGAGAGAAGTGATCCGGCGGGGCATCGCGCTCGGGTTGAGCGCGCCGATCATCGGCATGCTTGTCGCCGCTTGCGGTGGTGACGATGACGATGTCGCACCAACGGCAACCGTTGCGAGCGGGGCCGGTGAGGCAACGCCATCACCAACCTCACCACCAGCCGAACCAACGCCGACGTTCCAGAACATCGCGACCAACGCGACCCCAACGCCGGGTGGTGATCCCAGCACGACCCCGTGGTATGTCGACCCGCACCCAGGGCCGCCGCAGAGTGGTGGGGTGTTGCGCTACCTGTTGTACGAGGAACCTGACTCGCTGAACCCGGTCGCTGGGCAGACCAGTATCGCAGCACAGATCTCGACCACCATCGTCGAGCCACTGGCGGAGACCGGGCCGGATGGAGGCTGGCTCCCGCGCCTGGCAGCCGAGATCCCCACCCTCGCCAACGGCGGAGTCTCCGAAGACCTGCTGACGGTGACCTGGAAGCTCAAAGAGGGTGTCCTCTGGCACGACGGCACGCCGTTTACCTCCGACGATGTCGTCTTTACCTGGGAGGCAAGCTCCAGCGCGTCATCCGTTTTCGGGTCCGAATACGCTCTCGTCGAATCTGTTGAGACCCCGGACGACCTGACGGTCGTCGTAAAGTACTCGGAGTTCAACGTCGCCTATCTCGACCAGTTCAAGTACATCCTGCCGCGCCACGCAACCGGCGCCGTAGAAGACATGCTTGACTGGGAATACAACCGCGCGCCAATCGGTACTGGCCCATTCAAGTTTGCTGAGTGGGAGTCCGGCGACCACGTAACGGTCATCCGCAACGAGGACTACCGCGAAGAGGGCAAGCCATATCTCGACCGGATCGACTTCCTGATCATCCCAGCCGAAGAAGCGCGCACAGCGCGCATGCTGGAGGGCGACGCCCACATCATGCTCTGGCCGAGCGACCTCGCACTGGCCGAATTTGAAACATCTGAAGTCGCCAAGGTTCGGCTGTCGCCCGGCATCTGGACGCTGGCATTTCGCTTCAACTTCTCGAAGCCGTTCGATGGCGACCCCGGTGTGACCCCACCACACCCGCTGTTCGGCGACGTGCGCGTGCGCGAGGCAATCGCGATGGCGATCGACCGAGAACGCATCGTCAACGAGGTGCTCGAAGGCCGGCCCACGTTGATGGAGTCGATCTTCGGTGTCGGTTGGATGCAGTGCGAGGTGAAACCGTTCGAATATGACCCCGAAGCAGCGGCTGCGCTCCTCGACGAGGCAGGGTTCCCGCTCGGCTCCAGCGGAGTCCGTGAGGCCAAGGGCGCGATGTACGCGGAAGACGGCACGAAGTTCGAGTTCGTCTGTAACGGGTACACCGGGTTCTCGCCGAACGAACTGGCGCAGCTCGCAATCCAGGAAGACCTCGCGAAGGTCGGGATCACGATGAAGATCGAGAACCAGGACTTCGCGATCATCTTCGGCACCTGGGCCGACAAGGCGCCACGCCACACCGGCGACTACGACGTGCTGTTCTACGACGGTGGTTTCACGATCGAGCCGCACCTGTCGATTCGCCGGCAATACCACCCGACACAGGTTCCGAGCGAGGAGCTGCAGTCGGGCGCGAACTTCTGGCGCTGGGTACGCGACGACGTTGGGGAATGGATCGACGAGGGCGGTGCGACGCCGGATATCGAGAAGCGGCGTGAGGCGTACTGCAAGGTTGCGGATGCGATGCGCGAAGATGTCGTCAATATCCCGATCCTGCAATTCTCCGAAGGCAATGCCTATAACGTGAAAGTCCACGGCTTCATCGTCAGCGCCTGGGAGTGGTCAACCTGGGACGCCGCCAACTGGTGGCTCGAAGCCTGACGTTCAACCTGCGACATCCGTCCACGGCCCGCGCGCCAGCGCGTGCGGCGCGCGGGCCGTGACATTGCCACAACCGTGCTGGAGTGGCTGTGCCAGCGCGGTCGTTGCCCGAGAAGGAGCGCCGAGTGGGTCATTACGTCACACGACGGCTGATCCAGGCAGTGCCGTTGCTGCTGATCATCAGCATGATGGTGTTCGCGCTATTGCACGCCGCCCCTGGCGGCCCGATGGGCGCCTACATGCAACGGGGGACCCTCAGCGATGAAGACCTGCTTGCGCTGGAGAAGAAGCTTGGGTTACACGACCCTGTCTACATCCAGTATGGGAAGTGGCTGCGCAACGTCGTGCAGGGCGACTTTGGCCGCTCGCTCGTCGAACGCCGTCCAGTGAGTCAGGCAATTCGTGACCGCTTGCCAAACACCCTCTACCTGATGCTCTCAGCATGGATCGTGACGATCATCATTGCCATCCCAATCGGCGTGCTTGCGGCAGTCAAGCAGTATTCCTTCTTCGACCATGCCGTGACATCCATCACGTTCATCGGCCAGTCGATACCTATCTTTTGGTTGGGGCTAATCCTGATCCTGATTTTCTACATGACCCTCGACAACCCATTCACCGGCGATTCGCTGTTGCCTGCAGGGGGGATGCGCACCCTGGGCGCCGACTTCTCGATACGCGACCGGCTGGCGCACCTGATTTTGCCGGTCACGATGCTCTCGATGTCGTGGGTCGCCTGGTACACCCGGTTCCTGCGCTCGAGCATGTTGGAAGTCATCCACCACGACTACGTGCGCACTGCGCGGGCGAAAGGCTTGCGAGAACGCGCGGTGATCATGCGTCACGCGTTCCGCAATGCAGCTATCCCGCTCGTGACGTTGATGGCGCTTGACCTACCGTTCATCTTCTCCGGAGCGCTCTTCACTGAGGTGATCTTCGCTTGGCCCGGCATGGGCCGCCTCTTCTTCACGGCCGCCGAGCGGCGCGATTACCCGCTCCTCATGGCGATCATCATGATTACCGCGACCCTGATTGTGCTCTCGAACCTGCTGGCGGACATTCTCTACGCGGTGCTTGACCCGCGTATCCGCTACGCCTGAACTGAAGTCGCCCGGAGGCTGAATGGAAATCGCGGGGCCACAATGGTAAACACGCCGGCTGCCAAGCAGGCAGCACAATCGGGGAACCGACTACTCGAACCCGACCGTGTCGTTCGCCACGACACGATGACACGCCTGATCATCCGCCGCTTCAAACGGCACCGCCTGGCGGTCGTCGGGCTGATCGTGCTATCGATCCTCGTGCTGACTGCAGTCTTCGCGCCGGTCATCGCACCGCACGACCCGAACACGCTTAATACTGCCGACAAGCTGCAAGGCCCGTCGCGCAC
>QEUZ01000475.1 GCA_003577355.1 Chloroflexota bacterium
TAGCTGCATGTGGATTCCACATTCATCTACTTCGATCTCCATGTGGCAACATGTTTCCACGGGTAGCCACGTCGGGTTGCTATCGATAACACGTTAGGCATCGCAGGAGAACACTTGCGCACTATCCCAAGCGCAAAACTCAAGCTTGCGCACCTTCCACCTGTTGACGCCGGCGAGGACTCGCTTATCGAGTTCGCACACACATTCGCCCCGTACACGTTCTGGGGCTCTGCCGAGCGCGCTGCAGAGATCGCCAAGGCCGAAGATCACGGTTCAATTGACAAGATTCGCACCCGCCTGTTCGTCGAGGTGCGCGAGTGGCACTTTTCGAGCGAAGATCCAGATGCCGCAACGTTGCAGCGCTGGAGGAGTATGGTGGCCACGATCAGGGACAGGCTACGCGCCTCAGGGGGCGAGTCCGTCGAATGGCTGATTGCGGCCATCGACCGCCTTCCGTACGACGAGCGAGTCCCGGATCGAACGCCGGGTTACAACGCCTACAACACTCAGAAGGACCACTGGCTCGGGTGGCTCAATCCCGCTGCGGGCACCGGCAGCTACTCGCGGAAGACCAGCAATGACCGCGGCGCCAGAGGTGTCTACAACCGAATAGTGGAGCCGAAGATGCTGCTGTGGCTCATCTCGGCGGCTGGAGTCCCACCGGCGCTGCTTCGTTCCGCGCGACAGGCCGCAGATGCAGTCCCCTCGCTTGCCACCAAGGCCGCTGCTATCCGCAAGCATGTGCCGTGGGAAGTCGTCGCCGAAGCCCTACGCACCGTTGCACGCGATGCCTCTCAAGAAACACATCCCAAGTGACTGTGGCGCGTGATATTTTTCAGGCGGTCTGCGGTTGGTCGGCGTTGGGTACGAGCGTCATGCCGAGTTGCTGGCCATGGTCGGTGTATTCCTCGCCCTTGGTCAGCATGGCGTAGATCAGCCGCGCGAGCTTGTGAGCTGCTGCGGTCACGGCCTTGGGTTTGTCCATGCGCGCGCACAGCCGGCGGTAGTAGGCACCCAGGGCCGACTGGCTCGTGCGCAGCGCCGCCGCGGCCAGGCGCAGCGCCTGTGCGGCGCGATTGGCGCACGGCTTGGTCTTGCCGCTCATGACCTTGCCGCCGGTGATCTTGGTGCCCGGGCACAGCCCCAGCCAGCTCGTGAAGTGCTTGTCGCTGGGGAAGCGGCCGAGGTCGCAGCCGATCTCGGAGACGACCACCAGCGCGGTGGTGACGTCCACGCCATCGATGCGCGTGAGGTCCACGCCGCACATCTGGAACAGGCGCGCGCGCAGGTCGAACTTCGGTGCGTTGCGCGCGGCGCCGCGGCGCCTGGCCTTGGCCGGATCGGCCTCGGTCTTGCGCAGCCGCTCGAGCTGGGCCTCGATCTGCGCGTCGCACTCGGCCAGTTGACGACTGCAGAAGTCGAACGCATCGAGCGCCTGCTTCAGCGCGAACAGGTGCTCGGCGCGCCAGTGGCCTTGCAGGCTTGCGGCGATGTCCTCGTCGCTGGCGCGGATGCGCGAGTTCTTCAATGCCGCCAGCGCATGGGGGTCGCGCTCGCCCGCGACGATGGCGCGCAGGATCGCCTGCCCGGTTTGTCCGGCCACGTCGGCGATCGTGTTGGCCAGTTGGATGTTCATCTGCACCAGCGCCTTCTGCATGTGCTGCACGCTGCGCGACTGCGTGCGCAGCAGCGCCGCGCGCTGGCGCGCGTACGAGCGCAGCGCGCACACGCCGTCGGCCGGGCGGAACGCGCCGCGCAGCAGCCCGTAGCTGTGCAGTTGCTGCAGCCACTGGCAGTCCAGCACGTCGCTCTTGCGGCCGCTGACGTTCCTGACGTGCCGGGCGTTGACCAGCAGCACCTCGAAGCCGCGTGCGTCCAGCAACTCGTACAGCGCGATCCAGTACACGCCGGTGGACTCCATCGCCACGGTCTTGACGCCGCACGCGGCCAGCCAGTCGGCCAGACGCATGAGGTCGGCGGTGAAGCTCTTGAACTCGCGCACCGGCTCGTCGTCGCGCTGCGGCGGCACGGCCACGAAGTGGCTCGCGCTGCCGATGTCGATACCGGCCGCGTCGGGGTGGGTCAGTTGCAGGCCGGCTCGACCGCCGGCCCGATTGCGTTGCGCCATGGCGTGCTCCATCATCGGTTGCGGAACGTGGCGCCGGGTCGGGTACGTCGTCTCGATCACTCTCTCAAACGGGATACCGGCACGCGGGCTGCACACCCGCGTGCCGGTTCACCACTGTCGATGACGCAGCCCATGACCACGCTAACCCGCGGGCGGCAGTGCGCACCATTGCTGCAACGGTCTTCCCCGGCGCCACGTTCCACCTTGCCACGCCGGTCACGTGCGCCGCAACAGCGACAGGTGTTTCTTCGGGACGATTTGCGGCGAGCGCGGGCCGATTACTCCGCTAACCCCTCGCTCAGGCGGAGCGGCAATGGCGAGTCACCGCTCCCGCGAGACGGCTACGCTATTGTTGCGTCTCGTGGGCGCAGCGCTACGGCGGTGCCGCCCGCTTAGGTCAAACGTTAGACCGCACTGTTGCTCGCCCCAACACGGGCAGTAGGCGTCGCAAGCGAAAATGGTCACGGTGCGAGAGCGGGGAATGGAGGGCGTATGCGGAACTGGAAGATCGCTCAGATCGTCGGCGTATTGGTGCTGCTGCTTGGCGTTGTTGTCCGAGTTGGCGGTGAGATTTACGGCACGGGCATTGCGCTGCTTGGGCTCCTGGTGTTCGTTGCAGGCCGGGTCGGCGCGTGGCTCAGGAGCGACAAGCCGTAGACCGCTGGAGGTAGTGCGTGCGGTCGAACCCGTCGTTGCACGCACGGGCGACAGCCGGCTTCGCCGGCTGCTGTCCGCGGGTGAAGTTCAACGTTTGGCCGCACAGATCCCGCGCTTGCGCATTCCACCGATGAAGTTCACTGTTGCTGCCCTTGCCTTTGCCTCGGTGGCCGTTGCCGCCCAGAGTCTTCCCCCTCCGTCAAGGACGGTCTACCGTAAGCGTGGCCTCAAGGCCGCATTGACCCACCGAGGCTGAGTGCCCGAGCATGCGTCCACATGCAAGCCTGTGGACACACCCCGATCTGGAGCGGCC
>QEUZ01000476.1 GCA_003577355.1 Chloroflexota bacterium
CCCGCCCAGCGGCACACACCTACCCCGAGGTCTCGCTCGGCATTGCTGTGCGTCGGCGTAGGGTTCCTGCTGGTTTGCTACGTTGGTCTGTACAGTGTCTGGCGCATCTTCCTCTTCGACTCCAGCGAGACCTCTGCCGCGCTCAATAACCTCGCGTTCTTGCCGCTCTACTTGGCTGCAGCCATCGCGGCGCTGTTGGTGTCGAGGACAGAGCGCCTCGACCCGCGCACCCGCCGAGCCTGGCTATTGATCGCGGTTGCGAACCTGACCAACTGGTGCGGCGATCTGCTGTGGTTCTGGTACGCAACCCTGCAAGACCGCGAGCCCTTCCCTTCCTGGGCGGACGCCGCCTACCTGCTGAGCTACCCACTGTTGTTCTGGGGCTTGTTCACCTTCGCAGCGCGGCCTCGCTCGCGTGCTGAAACTGTCCGGTTCTGGCTCGACAGCGCAACGGTCATGCTGGCTGCCGGGATGGTCTCCTGGTACTTCGTCCTCGGCCCAACGGCAGTGGGCAGCGATAGCACGCTTCTGACGCGGGTGTTGTCAACAGCCTACCCGGTCGGTGACCTCGTGCTGCTCTTCGGTGTGGTCGCTGTGCTGCTGCGGGGGCCGCAGCCCAGTGTTGTGAAGGCGCTGCGCCTGCTGTTGGCCGGCATCGCCGTGACGGTCGTGGCCGATTTCGCGTTCGGCTACCTGACGCTGAGTGGCGCCAGCGCCAACCAACCCTGGCTGGACGTGCACTGGATGCTCGCACCGCTGTGTATCGCCGGTGCAGCCCTCTACCAGCATAGCGCTGTCATGCGAGTGCAACATGACCCGACACTGCGCCTGGGTCCACAGGAGCTGCTCGCGGTGGCTCCCTATGGCGGGATCGTTGTCGGCTACACCCTGTTGTTGGTCGTCGGGTTCCGCTCCAGCGACTATCAACTGGCCGGGTTGCTCTGCGGGGCAATGTTGATGACGGCCATCGTCGTCAGCCGGCAGATCATTGCGTTGCACGAAAACCGGCTGCTCCTGCGCCAATCCTCCGAGCTAGCGGCTGAGCTGGGCCAGCGTGAAGCGCGCTTCCGCGCGCTGGTGCAGCACGCATCCGATATTGTGTTGGTGCTCGACCCGGACACGCGCATCCGCTATGTTAGCCCATCGGTCTTGCGCGTGATGGGCTACCAACCCAGCCCCCTGCAGTGCTCGCTGTTGCTCGACCTGGTGCACCCGGAGGACCTTGAGCGCCTGCATGCCTTTGTTGGCGCAGCGCTGGCGCACCCCGGTGCAACCGACCCGGTCGAGATACGCCTTCGCCACGCTGAGGGTTCCTGGTGCTACATCGAAGCGATCGGCAACAACTTGCGCGATGATCCGGCGGTGGGTGGCATCGTCGTCAACGCCCGTGACACAAGCGACCGCAAGCGGTTGGAGAACGAGCTGGTCTGGCAGGCGTACCACGACCCGCTCACCAATCTCCCGAACCGGCGGCTCTTCCTCGACAGGTTAGAGGGTGCGCTGGCCCGATCCCGGCGTTCGGGCCAGGAGGTCGGGCTGCTGTTTGTTGACCTCGATGACTTCAAGGCGATCAACGATGGCATTGGCCACCGGGGTGGTGACGATGTTCTAACGGTCGTCGCCGCGCGCATGCGTGGAGCTGTGCGCCCCGGCGACACCGTCGCCCGCTTGGCTGGTGACGAGTTCACCGTGTTGCTGGAGGGGATCACCGTCGCGGACGATGCGGTGACCGTTGCCAAGCGCATTGAAACCGCGTTTTCCGCGCCGGTCGAGGCCGCCGGTGGGGCGGTGATGGTTACCGTCAGCATCGGTATCGCGCTGACAATCAATGGCAGCGCCGACCTGGATGAGCTCCTGAGCACCGCCGACCTTGCCATGTACGCTGCCAAGCGCCAGGGTAAGGCCCGCATCGCAACCGCCCAAACCGACAATCGCCCAGGCTGAACTGCCCCCACATTGCGATACCCTTAGCCGTGACGAACGGGGAAGGGTGCGCCTGGTGACGTTGCACGATGATGCTCAGGACGCGGTGTTTCTGGAGGGAATGCGGTTCTACGCCTTCCATGGTGTGAACGCCGCCGAGCAGGAGCTGGGCCAGCGCTTCATCGTCGACGTTGCGCTGTACACCAACCTGCGCCCGGCGGGCCGCAGCGATGACCTGGCCGATACGATCAACTACAGCAGCGTCTACAAGCGCGTGCGGGCGGTCGTCGAAGGGCCACCGCGCCGGCTCATTGAGACGCTCGCCGAGGATTTGGCCGCGATGCTGCTGGCCGAGTTCCCCGCGCAGCGGGTTGTCGTTACCGTGCGCAAGCCAGAAGCCCCGTTGCGGGGCGCCATGCTGGACGCAGCCGGGGTGCGCATCGATCGGCGAAGACCCGCAGCGCGACGGCCTGCGCGACACCCCGGCACGGGTCGCCCGGATGTACGCCGAAGTCTTCTCCGGCCTGAACGCCGACCTCGCGGCGATCCTGAACGTGACCTTCCCTGAGGACCACCGGGAAATGGTCATCCTGCGCGACATCCCCTTCGCCAGCTTCTGCGAACATCACCTGTTGCCCTTCACCGGCACGGCCCATATTGGCTACATCCCCAACGGCCGCATCGTCGGGCTGAGCAAGCTGGCCCGGCTGGTTGAGGCGATCGCCCGCCGGCCACAGGTGCAGGAGCGCATGACCAGCCTGATCGCCGATACTGTGATGGATGTGATCCGCCCCGATGGGGTGGCCGTGCTGGTGGAATCGACCCACACCTGCATGACCGTGCGTGGGGTGGAGAAGCCGGGTGCGCTGATGACGACTTCCGCCGTGCGTGGCGGCTTCCGTGACCGCCCGGAGACGCGCGCCGAGTTCTTTGCCCTAATCTCCAGGCGCAACGGATGACCACGCTCCCGCCCACCAGCTGCGCCGGCCGTCCACTCATCTGGGGCGAGCGCACCTATGTCATGGCGATCTACAACGCCACGCCGGACTCGTTCAGTGGCGATGGCCGGTTGGG
>QEUZ01000038.1 GCA_003577355.1 Chloroflexota bacterium
CCTTCCAGGTGGCTCGGTGGGTTAGCAACCACGACCGATACACCTGGGAGGACATCCTGTCAATCAACTAGCACAACGCCCCAGTGACCAGTGACCAGTAATGAGTGGTTTGAACGTTTATGGCTGAAGCGCTTCTCTCTCATGACGCGAGCTACCCAGACCTGACGGTGGACGGTGGTTGGAAGACCAGCCTGCTGCTTCCGGTTCGTGTCGTTCGCGAGCCTTGTCTCCGTTGAAGCGTTGCGACGACTGAGGCTTGTCGACTGGATCTTGGTGCTGCTCGGATGCATTGTTCAAGGGACCGCGAGCGTCGGGGTACTGGACGTTGAACAAGGCGCTCGCAGGATCGGCGGAGGTATATCCGGCGACATGCTGAACGTCGTGGCCTGGCCACACCTGTGTATTCTTGCGCGGCGCAGGTGTGCTGCACGCCCGTTGCTGTGGCGGAGTCGGGTATGACGTATGAGCAGGCAATTCGCTTTATCATCGAGCGGTCCGGCTGGGACAAGGGGTTCGTGGCGAACCCATTCCTTGGCGATGATATCGTCGCACTGGGCTTGCGACGCACGGCCGGCATCGCCGCCCGGCTGGGCAACCCACAGCGCGCGCTGCGGATCATCCACATCGCCGGCACGAAAGGCAAAGGCTCGACCGGCGCAATGATCGCCGCGGTTGCGCGTGCGGCCGGCTTGTCAACAGGGGTCTACTCCCAACCACACCTGCATACGTTTCGAGAGCGCATTCTGATCGATGATGTACCTGTGTCGGAACCGGAGTTTGCGGCGCTCGCTGATGCTGCCGCGGTTGCCGATACGGCAATGCAGCGTGAAGAACCGGAGCTTGGTGAGGCGACGGCCTTCGAGGTTTCGACGGTGATGGCGCTGCTTGCATTCGCCAGGGCCACGGTTGATCTCGCCGTTGTCGAGGTTGGCCTGGGAGGCCGGCTGGATGCGACGAACATCGTCGATCCGGCAGTGACGGTCATCACCAGCATCAGTTACGACCACACGGCTATCCTGGGCAACACCCTGACGGAAATTGCCACCGAAAAGGGTGGGATCATCAAGCCAGGGGTCCCGGTCGTCATCGCGCCGCAGCTCGGCGAGGCGCAGGCCACGCTGGAACGCATTGCCGCTGAGCGTGGCGCCCCAACTAGCCTGGCCGGGCGTGATTGGAGCGCCGAGCCGGGTGAACAGGGCGCACGGCTCGTGGGGCCATGGGGCGACTGGGTCGATGTGCAACTTGCCCTCGCTGGCGGGCACCAGGTGGAGAACGCGGGTACGGCACTGATGGCGCTCTACCAGCTGCACCCGGCGCTGCTCGCCGATGAGCAGCGGGTGCGCGCGGCCCTGCGTGACGTGCGCTGGCCGGGTCGTTTGGAATTGGTGCACCGTAGCCCTGACATCTGGGTTGACGGCGCCCACAACGTTGACTCGACGGTGCGCATGGTAGCGGCACTCAGAGCGATCGCCGGTTCTCGTCCCGTGACGGTTGTGTTAGGGATCGGGCGAGACAAGGACATCGCCGGCATCGTGCGGGCACTCGCGCCGCTCCAGCCGCAGATCGTCGCGACTGCCTCGCACAATCCACGCGCGGCGGAGCCGGAGCAGATCGCCCAGGCGGCGCAACTGGCTGGGTTGGACGTCGTTACTGCGCCAAGCGTCGCCGAAGCGCTGGAAACACTACTCGAGAGCGCACCCGCTGAAATGGTGATCTGCGTTACTGGTTCGCTCTACGCTGTGGCTGAGGCGCGCGAAGCGATGGGGCTGGCCGAAACGCCCGTCTTTGAGCGCTCGCTGCTCTTCGGGTAACCCTGCACCTTCAGCCGCAGGTTCCTGCGCGCAAGGGATTGACAGATCGTCACATTCATGCGGTGATCGCAGTTCACAAGCCGTGATGAACGCTGAGCGCTGAGGTGATACGAGGCAGCGGCTTTGGGGTGGGGAGCATGTACGCAGCGTTGCGCTGACGTATGAGGTTGGGTCGATGCAAGTGATTGAGCAGGGCCATCTCGCCAGCAGCATCGAGGCGCTGTTCGACCGGCGCTTCCACGTTCGACGCTCTGGATCGACATTGCGGACGGAGTTGCTGGCCGGGCTCACCACGTTCTTCGTCATGTCGTACATCATCTTCCTCAACCCGCTGATTCTGGCAACTCCAGGAGCTGAGGGGTCCGGGATCGCCGGACTCGAGATCAGCGCGACGACGACGGTGACCTGCCTTGTCGCTGGGGTCATGTCGATCATCATGGGGCTGTACGCAAACAAGGCTTATGCACTGGCGCCCGGACTCGGCCTGAACGCAGTCGTCGCGTTCTCGTTGGTTGGCCAGGAAGGCTTGACCTATCCCCAGGCAATGGGTGTGGTTGTGGCCGAGGGTATTGTGATCACCGTGCTCGTGCTGGCGGGCGTGCGCAAGTATGTGATGGATATAGTGCCGCTGGAACTGAAGAAGGGCATTTCGGTCGGCATTGGCTTGTTTATCCTGTTCATCGGCTTGGTGAACGGTGGCTTGGTGCGCCAAGGGACGGGAACGCCGGTCGAGATCGGCACGCTCCGCGGCGCGCCGGTGCTCGTAACAGCGGTCGGCCTGCTGATCACGCTCGCGTTGCTGGCGCGGGGCTTTCGGGCTGCGATCCTCCTTGGGATCGTTGCGACGACAGTCTTCGCCATCGTTCTGGAGGAGGCGCTGCAAACTGGCCAGTTCCCCGATGGGCAGGCGCAAGTTCCGAGTTCCCTCGTGAGCACGCCAGATTTCAGCCTGGTCGGCGCGTTTTCGTTCGGCTTCGTTGGCGAGCTTGGCATTTGGGTCGCGATCCTCACCGTCTTCGCGTTCATGATGTCGGACTTTTTCGACACGATGGGGACGATGGTTGGCGTCGGGAGCCAGGCCGGGTATCTCAACGAACGTGGAGAGCTGATTGACGCCCAGAGGCCGTTGCTGGTCGATTCACTCGCGGCGATGGCCGGCGGCGTGGTGAGCTCCTCTTCGGCAACCACGTACATCGAATCGTCGGCAGGTGTGGCGCAGGGCGGGCGCACTGGGTTGGTGGCGATCGCCTGCGGTGTGCTGTTTCTGCTGGCCATGCCCATGGCGCCGCTCGTCGAGGTTGTCCCAACCCATGCGACGGCTCCGGCGCTGATTGTCGTTGGCTGGATGATGATGAGCGTGCTGTCGGAACGGGAAGACGTCACCGGCGACGGCCGCCGGGTGCGGACGCGGGGAATCGACTTCACCGACATCGAAATCGGGCTGCCGGTGCTGGCGACAATGATGTTGATGCCGCTGACCTACAGCATCACAAACGGCATTGGGGCAGGGTTCGTCGTCTGGATGGCGCTCAAGCTGTTCCGGGGCAAGGCCCGCCAGGTGAACCCAGCCCTGTGGGTCATCAGCCTGGCATTCCTCGTCTACTTCCTCCGCAGCTTCCTGGGAGTCGCGTCGTGAGAGGCGCGCACTTGCGCCAGTGACCAGTGACCAGTGACGAGTGACCAGTGGTGTGATCGTCCTTGTCGGAAGCGCCTTTTCTGATGAAACGCGCTACACCGACCCGACAGTGGACGCTGGTTGGAACACTAGATGTCGGTTACCGCGGCATCAAAGGCCGCGGCATTGCGGCGCGACGGTTGGCGGAAGCCACTGATTTTGCGGACAAACTGCAACGCGGCAGCGTGGATCTCCTCTTCAGTCGCTGGGCGGTCCGGCAGGCGTAGTTGCTTGATGCTCCGGCACATGCGCGATGGTTCCTCTCTAGTTCACGGGTGGGCAAGCTGCACGTCGATGATCGCTGTTTGCCCAGCACGGGTGCGTTCCAAGCCACGGCGCAATGCGGGCAGCACTTGGTCCGGCGTTTCCACGCGCTCGCCATAGGCGCCGACGACGGCGGCGAGAAGGTCATAGCGCGGAGCCGGTAGCAGGTCGATGCCGATGAAGTTGTCGGTGCCAACCGAGTAGCCATCGGGATAGGACGCGACCAACGGGCGCTTGGTAGCGTTATAGCAGGCATTGTTGAAGATCACGACCATGACGGGTGCGTTGTGCTGCTGCATGCCCCACAGGGCTGCGACCGGGGCTCCGAAGACGAACGAGCCGTCCCCGACGAGTGCGACGACCTGACGCTCGGGTCGGGCGAGCTTGATCCCCAACGACGCACCCAAGCCCCAGCCCAGTCCAGACCCGCCACTGACATACCATGTCCCTGGTTCAGTGACGGGACATTGCTTCCAGACCTCGATGTTGCTCGTCACCAGCTCATCGACGAATAGGCAGTCTGGTTGCGCTTTGGCAAGCGCACCGATGCAATGGCCTACCCAGGAGACGGTCAGCGGCGCGGTGTTTGCGTCTGACTGCGCGGCGGCATGCCATGCGGCGCGCTGGTAGGCGTGTCGTGCAGAAAGGTCGTTGCGCCGAGCTTCGATCGCCGCACTGCGGTCGTCGTCAATCAGCGGTTCGGCGAAGTCGGCGAGCAGCGGCAGCGCTTGGGCGGTGTCGGCGCGTACCGGCAGGTGCACCGGGAAGCTCCAGAGCGGTATGCGCTCTTTCAGCGGGTCGACGTCGATTTGCACGACGGTTGCGCCGGGCGCAGGGTGGACGCTGGTTGGGATGTACGGCACGTCGTGGTCGAGCACGAGGATCAGGTCGGCATCGGAAACCATTTCGGTGGGGTCGTAGCCCAGGTGCAGCGGGTGGTCGGAAGGGAAGTTGACCCGGTTGCGCCACTCGATGACTGGCAGAGCGAGCAACTCGGCGAGGCGCACGAGCCCGTGGAACCCAGCGGGGCTGCGACCAGTGTCGGCGGTCAGGACAAGCGGCCGCTCCGCCTGGACGAGTCGGCGGGCGACCTCGCGGAGGGCCGCTGGGTCACCCGCGCCAAGCCGCACCGGCGGGTATGCCTCGGTGCGGTGTAAGGTCACGTTGCCCGGCTCGGCCATCAACAGTTCGCGCGGCAGAGTGAGGTAGGTTGGGCCGGGAGGGTCGCTGGCGGCGATCTGGAAGGCGCGCGCGACGACCTCTCCGACCTGATCCGGCCGGCGCAGCTCGTACTCCCATTTGACGTAATTTCTAACGATGCCGTGCTGGTCGAGCTGTTCCTGTAACCAGTGGATGTAGGAGCTGCGCGAGCCTCGTTCGTCCGGATCGGTGGTGTAGGGTGCGCGGCCAGCGGTGATCACGACGGCGGCGCGGCCACGCTGGGCGTCGTGGAGCATGCCGCCGAGGTTCTGGGTGCCGACATCGACGTGCACCATCACCGCCTGCGGCCGGCCGGTAGCCGCATAGTAGCCATGGGCGGCGGCGAGGGCGACGACCTCGAACAGGCAAAGGACGGTGCGTGGGGCTGGGCGGCCCTCCGCGGCGAACTTCGAGAGCGCTTCCTGCACCGGGAAGGTGTCGGTGCCGGGGTTGAGGAACAGGTACTCGACTCCCTGGGAGATCAGCGCTTCGACGTACCCTTCGGCGGTTTCACCTATTGAGCGTCGTTCACGATCGGTTCGCGGGCTTGCGGTTGGGCGCTGGGTAGTTGCCATGGGGCGTCCTTCCTGCGGGACGAGTGTCGTCGGTAGGAGGATTATAGGTCCGCGCTGACCTGGCTACAGGGGGGGCCAGGCCAGCGCCGGGCACGGTCCAACACGTGTTCCAATGATGGAGTGACGAGTGACGAGTGACCAGTGGTTCGATCAACGATGTCCGAAGCACTCGCGTGATGTCGCTAGCGCTCGTTTGTTCAGAGAAGAGCACTCTAGACAAGGACGGTCACTGGTCACTGGCCACTGGTCACTCGTCACTGGCCGGCACGGTCGGGCGCCACTGGTGCCCGGGCAGGACCTGTTCGGCCAGCACCTCAGCGATGTGCAACGTCTTGCGTCCGGTGAAGTGCTCTATCTGCTGGCGGCAGGATACCCCAGCAATGGCGATCGCCGTATCCGGCGAACTGGCGTTCACCTTGGGGAACAGCCGTTCTTCGCCGATCTTGCGCGAGACATCGAAGTGCTCTGCTTCGTAGCCGAACGAGCCGGCCATGCCACAACAACCGGCGCCAGATTCAACGGGGTTCAGCCCAGCACGTCGCAGGAGCGCCATCGATGGCCCCATGCCGATCAGCGCCTTTTGATGGCAGTGCCCGTGGAAGAGCACGTCGCGGCCGGTTTCGCGCCATGCGATGCCGAGTGTGCCTTCCTGGGCGAGCTTGGCCAGGAACTCATCGATCATGAACGCATGTGCTGCGACGGCATCAGCATCGGCGTTGCCGGGTAGCAGGTCGAGATACTCGTCGCGCAATGTCAGGATGCAGCTCGGCTCCGATCCGATGATCGGTACCCCGCGGCGTGCATAGGGGGCCAGCAGGGTCACATTGGCTTGGGCCAGCTTGCGCGCGTCGTCGACCAGACCTTTGGAAAGCATTGGCCGGCCACAGCAGGTTCGGCGCGTCTCAACGGTCACGTCAAAGCCAGCTGCTTCCAGCAAGCGGACCACCGCACGGCCGATGCGTGGGTAGTTGTAGGTGGTGAACGTGTCGTGGAAGTACACGACTTCCCCGCGCGTCTGGCGGGTATCCGGCCCGAGGCGTTGTGTCTCACGGCGCGCGCGGTGCAGCTTCCACCACGCCTCAAACGTTTGCTCGGCAAACGGGGCCAGCTCGCGTTCCGGGTGGATACCGAGCTTGACCATCGCGGCCCGGCCTGCTTTGGAGCGCATCGAAGCGTTGGCGAGTTTGGGCGAGCGTGAGGCTGCGCGCGCTGCCAGGTGGATGTTTGCCATCGCGCGGGTGCGCTGGTCGACCCCGTGTTTGGCGTGGTACTGCGCGAGGAACTCCGTCTTGATCTTGGCCATATCGACGCTGGAGGGGCATTCCGTCTTACACGCCTTGCAGGAGAGACACAGGTCGAGCACCTGATAGATCTCCTTGCTGGTCAGTTCGTCCGGGCTGAACATGCGTCCGGCCAGTGCATTGCGCAGGGCGTTGGCGCGGGCGCGGGTGGTATCCATCTCGTCGCGGGTGGCCATGTACGATGGGCACATCGTGCCGGAGCCGAGCTTGCGGCAGACCCCCGCTCCGTTGCACATTTCAACGGCCTGGTCGAAACCGCCCTCGCGTGTGAAATCGAGGAATGTCTTGAGCGGAGCGCTGCGGTAGCTGGTCCCAAAGCGCAAATCGTTGACCATGGGTGGGCCGTCGACGACTTTGCCGGGGTTCATCAGGCCACGTGGATCGAAGATGCCCTTGAACTCACGCATTGCAGCGTAGAGCTCCGAGCCGAAGATCTGCTCGTTCAGTTCCGAGCGGGCCAACCCGTCGCCATGTTCGCCGCTCATCACCCCGCCAAATCTGCGGGCCAGTTCCGTGGCCGCCAGGGTGATCGCCTCCATCGAGGCAATGCCGTGGGCGTCCTTCAGGCTGAGCAGCGGGCGGATGTGCGGGCAGCCTGCGCTGGCGTGGGCGTAGTAGGCAGCAACGGTGCCATGTTCGGCACACAACCGCTTCACCTCGGCGACGTACTCGGCCAGGTGCTCGACCGGCACCGAGACGTCCTCGATGCAGGGGATCGGCTTTGCATCCCCCTTGATGCTCATCAACAGCCCCAAGCCGGCCTTGCGGACACTCCAGATGTCGGCCTGCTGTTTTGGCTCGAAGGCGCGCAGCATCTCATTGCCGGGGAGTTGGCCCTTGGTGCGCAGGTGCCACTCCAATCGGTCGACCTTGTTCTTCAGTTCGGCATCGTCATCGCCGTAGAACTCAACCGCCAGCACTGCTTCGGGGTTGCCGGAAATGAACCCGATAGCACTGGCATAGCCCGGCTGCTGGCGTGTCAGCTCGATCAGCATGCGGTCCATCAGCTCAATCGCCGACGGTTCCACTTCGAGGATCGTCGTCGTGACGGCCATCGCCTCAACGAGATCATCGAACTGGAGCAGAGCCAATGCCGTTTTGCGCGGGGTGGGGACAAGCCCGAGTGTGGCTTGCAATGTCGTTGCCAGCGTGCCTTCCGACGAAACCAGTAGCCGCGCTGGGTTGAACTCAGCGCCCTGTTTCAAGAACTGGTCGAGGGAGTAGCCGGTCGCTCGACGCCAGTGGCGCGGGAAATCGCGCGCGATCAGCGCGGAATACCGCTCCTGGAAATCAAGCAGCTTGGTCATCAACTGCCCCGTGGCATCGGACTGCCCGGCGCGTCCAACTGTCGATGGGTCGAGGGTGATCCGTTCACCATCAGCCATCAGGACCTGCGTCTGCAGCACGTGGTCGGCAGTCATGCCGTAGAGGATCGAGTGCGCACCGGAGGAGTTGTTTGCGATGACCCCACCAATCGTGGCCCGGTTGCCGGAGGAGGGATCGGGGCCAAACATCAGTCCATGCGGCCGCAAGGAGGCGTTGAGCACGTCGAGGTTGATGCCCGGCTCAACGGTCACGCTCCGCGCTTCGAGATTCAGATCGATCACCTGGTTGAGGTATTTCGAGAAGTCGATCACCAGCGAATGGCCGACCGTTTGCCCGGCAAGGGCCGAACCGCCGCCGCGCGGCAGGATCGTGATGCCATGTTTGGCGGCCAGTTCGACAGCGGCATGGACGTCATCTATGCTGCGTGGGATGACGACGCCAACCGGTTCGATCTGGTAGTTGCTGGCATCGGTCGAATACAGCATGCGTGAGGTGCGGTCGAAGCGCACTTCTCCGTCGATCCGCCCGCGCAGCTCGGCCTCCAGCATGATCGCAGCGCCATCCGCAGGAAGTGTCCGACCTGCTGTCATCGTCGCCATCGGTTGCCTCAGATTCCCAGCGTGGCGCTCGCCCGCCTACGGTGCTGATACGTCGTTGGTCGGTTCGGCAGTGTACCATCGCCCTGATTACCGCTGATGTGCTCTGCACGCTCGTGTAACAGTCGAGGAGGTAGGAGTGGAAGTCCGCCCAGGTGAACCGGTCCCAGTACTGATATTTTCGGACTACGTCTGACCCTACTGCTATATCGGCCAGGTTCGGGTCGATCAGCTGGAACGAGAATACGATGTCGAGGTGGAGTGGCGGGCGTACTTGCTTGACCCATCCACCCCTGAAGGTGGGCGTTCCCACCCGTATCCGCCGGAGATACGCGCCCAGCGCAGCGGCCCGCTGCGGCAAATGGCCGCCGACGCAGGCGTGACGATTGTCGACCGCGACTGGATCTCGAACTCGCGCAAGGCCCATGAGGCGGCCATGTTTGCGCGTGATGCTGGCAGCTTTGCTCCGTTTCACCGGGCAATGCTCGATGCCTATTTCGCACACGGCCGTGACATCGGTGACATCAACGTGTTGCTGGAGCTCGCGGGCGAGTGTGGGCTAGATACTGTGGAGCTGCGCGCTGCGCTGGAAGATGGCCGCTACGCCCGGCACGTCGATCAAGACGCAGCCTTGGCCTGGCGAATTGGCTTCACCGGCGTCCCAGCGTTTATTCTCGGGAACCGGGCGATCATCGGCGCCCAGCCCTACCAGGTCTTCGAGGAGGTCATGGCGCTCCTGGGGCGAGAGAAGCGCTCAGTGGTTGCGCCACCAGATGGCAGCGTTGAGTAGGGCTGCGAAGGTGACCCAGGCGATGTACGGCAGGATGAGCAGCCGGGTGCGCGGTTCCACCCGGCCGGCTGCTCGCAGCCAGTACACGAGCGTTGCCAGCAGCGCGAGGATATCCAGCAGGCCTAGGAGTGGCCGCCGCAGCCCGAAGAACATGCCGCTCCAGGCGGCGTTCAACAGAAGCTGCAACCCGAACACCCTGGTCGCCCGGTCCACTGCGTGCTGGTGGGTCGAGCGTTTTCGCCAGGTTAGCCAGCCCGCCGTCGCCATCGCTCCGTAGAGCAGCGTCCAGACCGGCGCGAAGACCCAGCTGGGTGGGTTGAAGGACGGCTTGCGTAGCTCCTGGTACCAGGAGTCGATTGCATCGCGGGTGGCCAAGCTGCCGGCGAGGGCGGCGACTCCGGTCGCGGCCAGGAACGCGCCGAGTGACGCGAGTGATCTGAAGCGACGCCGGTTCATCGCACCCCAACAGCGAGCGCGCGCCCTTCAACAAAGAGGAAGTCGGGGCGGTTGAGGATCCATTCGTCGGAGGACGGGTCGGCCAGCTCTGCTAACTGCCGGCGGCGTTCGGCGCTGAGGTTGCCGATGCCGGGGGACGCCGTGCATAGGTAGGGTATGGCCACTTCGAGAAAGCCGCGTTCGTCGTCGGTGAACGGATGCACGTACTCGCGCTGGCGCAGGTGCCCGCGCACTTCCCGCAAGCCCGCCGCATGGAACAGCCCGCGCAGCTTGTGCCCAATGAACCAATCGACGTACTGATGGCGGTCGGTGCCTGCTTCAACTGGGCCGCGCGGCAAGCAATCCTTCAGGGCGATCAACAGGTCATCCGGCATTGGGCCGAGGATCATCGAGTGCATCTCGACATCCTGCGCCGCCACGCGGCCGCCGGGCCTGACGACACGCACCATTTCTCGGATCGCCCCGACCGGGTCAGGCAGATACTGCAGCGAGCCTGCACACCATACGGCATCGAAGCTTGCGTCTTCGAATGGCAACGCCGCCAGTTCGCCCTGCCGCAGCTCCACCTGCCTACCCCAGGGAGCGGCTGCCACGCGGTCCTGTGCGAGCTGCACGTTGTCGGCGTCGGGGTCTAGCCCAACGATGCGGCCTTGTGGCCCGATGACGGCAGCGATCCAGCCGAAGTGCGTGCCGCTTCCGCAGCCAACATCCAACACGCGGTCGCCCGGCAGCAGTTCGGCGTGCATCAGCAGTGAGTGGTAGATCTCGGCCATCGCGCGGAAGTGCCGGTAGATCCAGAAATCGCTGGTGAGGTCGGGGCCGGACTCGCTGTACATCAGCGAACGATGCGACCGCTCGTCGTGACCGTTGTTGGCGCTCATCACCCGCTCCTTCGCCGCCGCGCATTTGGCTCGTGCAGAGAGAGGATATGGCGTGATGGCAGGCGGGGCAAGCACCGTTGCATCCGGCTGAGGCGGTCGAAGCGCGTTGGTCGTGACGCGCGGTTCGTCTGTTGACCGGCCGTTGTCATAACTGATGAGTCCAGCGACAGGCAGTCAAAGCGCTGCCGTGAAAATAGGACCCCTGCCCAGTCCTGGCGGGCTTGCAACGTGTTGTTCCGGTCGCTAGAGTGTACGTACACTCTAGCGTGAAGTGACATTAGGACACGTCTTTACGGCTTCTTACCATCGTTGTACACTACTTCTTGCGGTGTTCTGGGTTGTACAATACCAGATCTCGGCGCAGATCCGAGAACGACAACCGAGGACATCGAGGGTGCAAGACGTTCCTTCCTGTGGCTGAGGGGCGGGGTGCGGTAGATCACGGATAGCACGACGAGTCGTGCTGGCGAGGTCCGGGGTCGCCCCAACGGCGGGCAAGATCAGCAGCAGCAGGTGGGTCGTGGGAGAGCCGTGAGGGTTTGTTCACGGCTGCGGGAACACGCAACGCGCCGAAACAGGCGCGGCGCGGGTCGTTTTGACGCGAGGAGCCAGGTCATGGTCGCCGAACAAGCACGCACGCAATCCGATGCAGTCCATGTTGCGGTGGGGGATGAGGCGGACGTGATCCGCCCAAGTGCCCACGAACGGCGTGGAGACGGCCTGCGGGTGCGACGCGTATTCACCAGTGCAGGGATCGACCCCTATAGCTCCACTGCTTGGGAGCGACGCACCTCGCGCATTACCAACCCCGACGGCTCGGTGGTGTTCGAGATGTCCGATGCCGAGATACCAGCCAGTTGGTCGCAGGTGGCGACGGACATCATGGTATCGAAGTACTTCCGCAAAGCGGGCGTGCCGTACGTCGATGCCGATGGGCAGCCGGTGCTCGACGAGCAGGGACAGCAGGTGACCGGGCCGGAGCGATCCGCCAAGCAGGTGATCGACCGCCTGACAGGAACCTGGCGCTGGTGGGGTGCGCAATACAACTACTTCGCGTCTGAGGAAGACGCGGCAGCCTTCGAGGATGAGCTCAAGTACATGCTGGTGCACCAAATGGCTGCACCGAACTCGCCGCAGTGGTTCAACACCGGCCTCAACTACGCCTACGGCATCACCGGGCCAAGCCAGGGCCACTACTACGTCGACCCGGTGAGTGGCAAGTTGATGCGTTCCTCCGATGCCTACTCCCGTCCGACGCCGCATGCCTGCTTCATCCAGTCCGTCACGGATGACCTCGTCGGCGAGGGGGGCATCTTCGACCTCGTGACGCGAGAGGCGCGTGTGTTCAAGTACGGCTCCGGCACCGGCTCAAACTTCTCGTCGGTGCGGGCGGAGGGTGAACCACTCTCAGGAGGTGGTACGTCGTCCGGCCTGATGAGCTTCCTGCGGGTGCTCGACCGCGCTGCCGGCGCGATCAAGAGCGGCGGCACGACACGCCGAGCTGCCAAGATGGTCGTGCTCGATATGGACCACCCCGACATCGAGGAGTTCATCAACTGGAAGGTCGAGGAGGAGCGCAAGGTTGCCGCGTTGATCGCTGCCGGCTATTCCAGCGATTTCAATGGCGAAGCATATGCGACCGTCTCCGGCCAGAATTCGAACAACTCGGTGCGGATGAGCCAAGCGTTCATCGACGCGGTGCGGGCGGACGCCGACTGGGACCTGACCTGGCGCACCAACGGGAAGGTTGCCCGCACGGTGAAGGCGCGTGACCTGTGGCGGCAGATCAGCGAAGCCGCCTGGGCCTGCGCTGACCCCGGCGTGCAGTTCGATTCCACCATAAACGACTGGCACACTAGTCCCGCTTCCGGGCGGATCAACGCCAGCAACCCCTGCTCGGAGTACATGTTCCTGGACGATACCGCCTGTAACTTGGCGTCGCTGAACCTGATGAAGTTCTACGACACCGCTACCGGCGAGTTCGGTATCGAGGAGTTCCAGCACGCTTGCCGGCTCTGGACGATCGTGCTTGAGATCAGCGTACTGATGGCACAGTTCCCAAGCGCTGAGATCGCCCGCAAGTCGTACATCTTCCGCACGCTTGGCCTGGGCTACGCCAACCTCGGCTCGCTGCTGATGACGATGGGCTTGCCCTACGATTCCGAAGAGGGGCGCACGATCGCAGCGGCGATCACGGCGATCATGACCGGCGAGTCCTACGCCACGTCGGCCGAGATGGCGGGTGAGCTGGGGCCGTTCCCGGGCTACGAACCGAACCGCGAGCATATGCTGCGGGTGATCCGTAACCACCGCCGGGCTGCCTACAACGCTCCGGCGAGTGAATACGAGCTGCTTTCGGTCGTCCCAGTGGCGATCAACCCAGAGTTCTGCCCCAGCGACTTGCTGCGGGCGGCACGCGCCACCTGGGACCGTGCCCTCAGCCTGGGCGAGCGTCACGGCTATCGCAACGCGCAGGCGACATTGCTCGCGCCAACCGGCACGATCGGTCTACTGATGGACTGCGACACGACCGGCGTCGAGCCGGACTTCGCGTTAGTGAAGTTCAAAAAGCTTGCCGGTGGCGGTTACTTCAAGATCGCCAACCAGTCGATCGCCCCGGCTCTCCGAACTCTGGGGTACGACGAACAACAGATCAGCGACATCCTGCGCTACGTGCTCGGCACACTGTCGTTGGACAACGCGCCGCACATCAACCGCGAATCGCTCAGCGCCAAGGGGTTGATAGCCGAAGATATTGCCAAGTTGGAGAAGGCGCTGCCAGCGGTGTTCGAGCTGCCATTCGCCTTCAATGTTTGGACGCTGGGTGAGGACGCACTGCGCCGGCTCGGCCTGACGCCGGAACAGTGGAACGCCCCGGGGTTCAACCTGTTGCGGGCAATCGGGTTCTCTCCGGCAGAGATCGACGCGGCCAACGATGTGATCTGCGGCATGCAAACGATCGAGGGCGCGCCGCACCTGAAAGCGCAGCACCTAGCGGTGTTCGACTGCGCGAACCGCTGCGGCAAGCATGGCAAGCGTTTCATCCACCACATGGGGCATGTGCGGATGATGGCGGCGACCCAGCCATTCCTCTCTGGGGCAATCTCCAAGACAATCAACCTCCCGCACGAGGCGACGGTTGAGGATGTCGAGAACGCCTACATGGAGTCGTGGCGGCTCGGGATCAAGGCCGTTGCCCTGTATCGCGACGGTTCCAAGCTGTCGCAGCCGCTCTCGGCCAAGGCAGAGAAGGCGACAGAGTCGACTGAAGACCTGAACAAGGAGCTGGCCGCTGCTCAGGCAGAACTGGAGCAGTTGCGCGCGCAGATCGCCGACCTGAAGGCGGCGCAAGTGGTGGCGAAGCCGAAGGCGGCCGCGCCGCGCCCGACCCGCCGGCCGTTGCCGGCCAAGCGCCGCGGTTTTACCCAGGAAGCGCGGGTTGCCGGCCACAAGGTCTACCTGCGCACCGGCGAGTACGAGGATGGATCGCTGGGCGAAGTGTTCATCGACCTGCACAAGGAGGGCGCGACAATGCGCTCGTTGATGAACTGCTTTGCGATCGCCGTGTCGAAGGGGATCCAATACGGGGTGCCGGTGGAGGAATACGTCGATACATTCACCTTCACCCGCTTCGAACCGCAGGGTATGGTCGACGGCCACCCGAACATCAAGATGGCCACCTCGATTCTCGACTACGTCTTCCGGGTGATCGGGCTGGAGTACCTCGGGCGCACCGACCTCGTCCAAGTGCCGCCGACCGAGGAGCAGAAGACGGCGGAACTGTTTCCCCAAGCGCCAACGATGCCGAAGCTCAACGGTTCCAATGGCGCAAACGGCAAGGGCGGCTCGAACGGTGCACACGCCGCGCCGGTGGCGGCGGTAGCGCCGAGCAGCGCGGTCGTCGAAGAGGTTGAGCTGCACGCCACAAAGGTCGCGATCAGCGACGGAGGGTTGAGCCAACAACTTTCGCAGATGATGGGGGATGCACCGTTCTGCGATGTCTGCGGCCATATCACCGTCCGTAACGGCGCGTGCTACAAGTGCCTCAATTGCGGCAATAGCCTCGGCTGCTCGTAATCCATACTGATCTCGAACGGAGCAACACCCGGTTCCATGTGGAGCCGGGTGTTTTCTGCGCTGTTCCTCTGTAGTACCTATTGGGTTTCTACCTAATAGGTGCGAACCCAATGGTAGTTGACCCAATGCTATTCAACCCAATATACTCGTGCCAAGAGTTGCGAACCTGCCGGGTTGGCAGCAGCGGTCCTCAAATCTCACCGCTAGAAGCGTCGTTGCGCCGGGGAAAGCTGAAGGAGCATATGGCCGAACACAATGACTTGGCGTTGTCCGAGATCCACAACCGCGAACGTGAATTGCGACAGCTTTCCGACGCGTGGGACTCTCACGTACCTGAGCTCATCACGGTGTGGGGACGTCGACGTGTCGGCAAGTCGACTTTGCTGGCGCACTTCGCCCGAGAGAAGCGCGCCATCTACCTGTATGGAACCCGAGCGAGTGAGGCCGACATTCTGGAGAATTTGTCGCTGCTGATGGCGGAATCGTTCGGTGACGAGCGCCTCCGTGAGGATCCGTTTCGCACCTGGACAGGCGCACTCAACCACTTCGTTCGCCTCTCGCGGACTGGGCGGCTGCTCGTCATTCTCGATGAGTTTCAATTCATGTGTGAGGCGACTCCAGGACTCGACACACTGGTTCAGCGCTGGTGGGATGAGAACCATCGCAGCACTGACGTCATGCTCGTCGTGTGTAGCTCGGCGTTCTCGTTTGTGCACGAACTCACTGGCGCTGCCGGAGCGTTACATGGCCGGCGTACCGGCCAACTCGAGCTTGCCCCGTTCGATTATCTTGATGCAGCACGTTTTTTCCCGCATTTCGCTCCAGAAGATCGGGTGCGTGCTTATGCTTGCTTGGGGGGGATTCCAGCCTACCTGCGGTTTTGGTCACCTGAGCGAACTCTAGAGGAATCTGTCTTGAGGACGATGCTTAGCCCCGGCCACGTCCTGTTCCGTGAAGCAGAAGAATTGCTGCGCACCGAATTTCACAATGAAGCGCTTTACGCCTCTATTCTCCGTGCTATCGCTGGAGGCGAGCACCGTCCCAGCGATATCGCGCGTGCCGTTGGGCGAGGTGGCGCGGACGACATATTCGACCATCTGAAGCGGTTGATCGATCTGCACTTCGTTCGTCGGGAAGTACCGATCACAGAGTGGGGGCGCTCCCGCACGCAACGCGTACTGTACAAGTTAGCAGACCCGTATCTGCGCTTCTGGTTCCGCTTCGTGGCGCCACAACAGTCGGCCATTCTTCTGGAACGCGGTGCGTCACTCTGGCGTGAACAGATCGCGCCCGAGCTCGATGACTTCGTTGCGCGTTTCGCGTTCGAAGAGATCTGCATGCAGTACCTCTGGCGTTGGCTGGCTGCCGGAGAAACTTCTGTGGCGTTTAACCATCTTGGGCGTTGGTGGGACGCCGAATCTGAGATTGATCTGGTCGGACTGAACGGCAACACTGCCGTCCTTGTTGGTGAAGCGAAATGGACAGCGCGACCAGTTGGCCCGAGCGATCTGACACGGTTGCAGGCGAAGGCTGGCAAGCTCCCACTGCACGGCTCGCCACTCTGGGTGCTGGCCAGCCGTTCCGGCTTCACCGACGAATTGCGCAGGCGCGCTGCGGTCGGCGATGTGCTCCTGATTGAACCCGCCGACCTCTACGCCATCCCGGCGTAACCAGCAGGCATCAGGAAGCGGAACCGGCCGATGGCGTGGATATCGTAGCCGGCGTAGCCTCCCTGTGGCGGGTGCTGTTCATCGGCAGGGCGGCCAGCGAGTACCGACTCGTATGCGTCGCGAGCGACGACGACATCCGCCGGGTCCATCGGCCAGGCGTCGTGTGAGGGGTAGATCGCGTCAACGTCCCTGGCAAGCTCCACCAACAGGTTCAACATGTCGCGGTAGGCGGCAAGGTCACAGCCATCCAGGAACAGGTACAACGGGCCGTAGTTCACGGCATCGCCCGGAAAGAGCAAGCGATTGGCACGGTCGAGCAGGGTGATGCCGCCGGGGGAGTGGCCAGGGGTGTGAAAGACTTCCAGCCTTCGCCCACCCAGGTCGATCACGTCGCCATGCTGCAGGAACCCGGTAGGTTCGCAGCCAGGGATACCGGCCGTCGCTGGGTCAAACTCCGCTGGGAGCGGGTGTGCGGCGACGAATTCCGGCGTGAACCAGGAGCTGTAGTCGGAAAATGCGACCCCCCGGCGCAGGTCGTCCGCCTCGGCTTGGTGGATCAGCACCTGCTCGAACGTGTGGCTGGCGCCGATGTGGTCCCAGTGGGAGTGTGAGTGCAAGACAATCGGCGGCCGGCTGGAGAGGCGACGAACAAGCCCAGCGAAGTCGCCGACCCCCATGCCGGTGTCAAGGACGGCGACCGCATCGTCCCCCTCGACAAGATAGCTCTTGACGTCGTCATCACCGAGCGGTTCACGGATGATCGTGACTCTGGGGGTCGCGGGGATGACGCTGAACCAGTCTGGGGCGCTCATCGGTGCTCCTTATGCTGATGTGCTCTGCCATGCGCCATACCGGCCAGAACCAAGCAGGAACGTGAACCGGCCGCACTCGAACACGTCGCTGGGGACTCTTTCCGGGAACCCAATGTCGAATTGTTCGTGACTGTCGGGTGTCCGTTCGCCGGTCCAGATTTCTTCGTAGGCGTCTCGTGCCTCGCGGACATGCGCCGGTTCGAGCGGAACATCGGCATGCGCCGAGTAGATTGCACGCACGTCATGCGTCTCGATGAACTCGACGAGGCGCTGGAGCGTGGCGCGATACGCGGCAGCGTCGCTGCGCGGCAGGTAGAGCCAGATCCCACCATAGTTGATTGCGTCGCCAGCGAACAAGATGCCAGTTGCGCGATCGTAGAGCGAGACGCCGCCTGGCGAATGCCCCGGCGTGTGCAACACTTCCAGGCTGCGCCCACCCAGCTCGATGCGATCGCCCGCGTTGAGCGCGCCAGTTGGCTCACACCCAGGTATTGCCGCAGTGTTGACATCGAACCAGGCGGGCAGCGCAGTTGGCCGGATCGCCTCCTCGCCAAACAACGTGCGCATCATCGCGTTCGGAACGCCACGGCGCACGGCGTAGGCTTCGCTGGGGTGTACCAGTACTTCCGGAAACGCACACGCCCCGCCGATGTGGTCCCAATGCGCATGCGTCAGTAAGACGATCGGCTCGCGCTCCGAGCACTCCCGCACGAGGCCGCGAAAATCGCCAACCCCCAAGCCGGTATCGATCACAGCAACGTATCGATCACCTTCAACGAGGTACGACTTGATATTCTCCGCGTGGAGCGGCTCCGCGATTTGCGTTACTCCTTCCGCGACCTTGTTGACAACAAACCAGGATTCGTTCGACACCCTCGCAGCTCCAGATACACAGCACTGTTCCAGACGAACGGCAGTGTACCCTCATTCGGCAGCCCGATTGCACCGTCCGGATGGTTCAGGTATGTTCGAGGGGATGCGCCAGTCCTGCACGAGAGGATGACCTGATGACCGAGTCAACCGGATCTGCAACCAGAGCTGCCACATTGAAAGCTGCCGCCCTGGCGAAGATCGACGAGATCGCTCCGAATTTGATTGCCATCAGCGACTGGATGTACGCAAACCCGGAGCTGGGCTTGCAGGAGCGTGGTGCGGTGGCGCGGCTCACCGCCGAGCTAGAACGCCACGGAGCGACGGTGGAACGCGGGATCGCCGGTTTGGAAACGGCATTTCGGGCAACGTTCCCCAATCCGGTACAGGAACCGGTGATCGCGATCCTGGCGGAATACGATGCACTGCCGGAAGTCGGCCACGGCTGTGGCCACAACATCATCGCGACGTCGGCGATTGGCGCGGGAATCGCTCTGGGCGCGCTTGGTCTCGACCTTCCAGGGTCGGTCGTTGTACTGGGTTGCCCCGCCGAAGAATCGGCGGTTCCGGATGCCGGCGGCAAGATCCCCCTGGTCGAACACGGCTATTTTGATGACGTTGACGCGGCGATCATGATTCACCCCGGCACGAGCGACTTTTCCTCGATGGAATCGTCACTCGTTGCCTACGGCCTGTTGTTCGAGTTCCACGGGCGCCCGTCTCACGCGGCGGCTGCTCCACACGAAGGGATCAATGCGCTGGACGCGGTGATCCAGACGTTTAATGGCATCAGCGCACTGCGCCAGCAACTGCGACCAGATGTGCGCATCCATGGGATCATTACCCATGGTGGGACGGCGCCGAACGTCATTCCGGCATATACCTGCGCCCGCTTCCGCGTACGGGCGAGTGACCCAGTCTACGCGCGCGAGGTCGTCGACAAGGTTGTGCGCTGTGCTGAAGCAGGCGCGCTTGCCGCTGGTGCGCGCTTGGAGTGGCGGCAGTACATCAAGCCGTACCAGAACGTCATCCCGAATGCAGGCGTGGCCGATATCATCGCGGCGAACTTCGCCGAGCTGGGCATTGCTCCGACCGAGCGCAATCGCAGCGGTTCTGGCTCGACCGATCTTGGGAACGTGAGCCACGTTGTACCCTGCGGGCAGGCGATCATCCGCATCTGCGACGAGGATATCCCGTGGCACTCCCGCGAGGTCGCCGATGTCACCGTGACGCCGGTGGGGCACGAGGCGATCCTGCGGGGCGCGCGGGTGCTGGCGATGTCCGCGATCGATCTGCTCTGTTCGCCGGAGCACCTGATCGCCGCCCACGAAGAGCATGAACGCACGGCAGCGCCGGTGCGCGAGCGCCTCAAGCAGGTCGCCGCGCTTGCGTAGTGGGACCTGAACCAGCCAGTGGGCGCCAAAAGGCAGTCCACAGTGATACAGGACTTTCCAGTCTGTCCCGTCTGTGGACTGGCGCTCGATCTGTGCACCTGTTTCGACGATGACGATGCTGACGACGCTCGCGGGTGTGGCCAGGCGCTACTCCTCGACGCGCTCCAGATCAACCCAGTGGTTCAGGCAGTGACCGATTCTCCGCCCCGGCAACCCGCTGTCTTGCAGCGGTGACATCGCCAGGATGGCGCCGTTCAGCCGGTCGCCGCCGCGCCAGCGCATGTCGATGCGCAGCTGGTGCGGCAAGCCCTCCCAGTCAGGGGTGTCGATGTTGCCGAGGAAATCGCCAGTGAGCTGACCGTTTTGGTAGCCAACGTTGTTCACCAGCGAGCGCAATTGGCCGTTGTACTCGGCGATGATGTCGCCGCAGCCCTTGACCCAGAGCGTGAACGGGCGTTCGCCTGCCATTGTTGAAACACTCCCGCGCCATGTGCCGGTGAGCTTAGCCGGTAGGTCGCCGGGCGGCGTGGCCGGTGGGACCTGGCTCCCCGCGACGAACCCCTCGCGTTTGCGCTGTTCGTAGCGCTCGGCGTAGTCAGGCAAGAGCCCGCTGAAGAGCTCTTCGGCCAAACCATATGGAACCGGAGGGCTAGGTTTGCTCGAATTACAGAGTGCGACGGCGACTGAGCCAGTTTCCGGGAGCATACGTAGCAGCGTCTGTACTCCGCCCATGCCCCCATCGTGGCCGACGCTCCGGTAGCCCATGTCGTCTTCCAGCATCCGCCAGCCAACCCCGGCCCCACGGCCCGGCTGTGCATACATCGTGATGCGCTGCATCTCCGCCAGCGATTCTGGTTTCAGGATCGCCTTCTGCCCAGGTTGCGGGTGGCCAATGTGGAACAGCCCAAAGCGCAGCAGGTCGCGGGCGCTGCTGAACATCGCAGATGCGCCGGGGTGG
>QEUZ01000477.1 GCA_003577355.1 Chloroflexota bacterium
GCAGGTTATGCGTCGAGCTCCGTGGTCAGGATCTCCAACAGGAGGTCGCGGCATTCCTGGCCGCTACACGGCGGCGGGGCAAGCCGGGCAACCCGGCCCTCAACCGGCCGCACCCGTGGCAGGCCGAGGTCGCTCACCTGCCTGCCGGAAGGGAAGACAACGGCCGGGCGGCCGTTGACCTGCAACTGCTCCCAGCTCTCGCGGGCCTCGGCAATGACCAGGCCTTTCTTCACGCCGGAATCGTCTCGATGGTGAACTGCGCGACATCCGGGCCATCCACCGTACCGGCGATCTCGATGATCTCGTGGCGCAGGGCAATACAGCGGCCCTCGGCAAAAAGACCGTGGCGCAGCGCCCAGTCCAGCTCGACGGCCAGACCCAGGCTCTGCCGCTCGGCACACCCACCCCACGAACCCGCCCACCATAGCGGCGCTTGACAGCGCCCGGTGGATGGCGTTCACTGGCGCGGCCCTGGCGTATTCATCGTAAGCAGCCCGAGCGAAGGAGGCCCGTGATGCAGCATCTGGCACGAGACGGTGTGCGGCTGGCCTACACCGAGAGCGGCTCCGGGAGCCCCCCGCTGCTCCTCGTCCACGGCTGGACGTGCGACCATACCTACTTCGCGCCGCAAGCCGAGCACTTCAGCAGGAGCCATCGGGTGGTCTCGGTTGACCTGCGCGGACACGGCGCGAGCGACAAGCCGGAGCAGGAATACACGATGGCCGCGTTCGCCGATGACCTGCGCTGGATGTGCGAGCAGCTCGGCGTCGAGCGCCCGGTTGTCGTTGGGCACTCGATGGGTGGGGTGATTGCCTTCGAGATGGCGGCGCGCTACCCCGACATCGTTGGGGCGGTCGTGGCCGTCGACTCGCCGATCGTCCCGCCGGATGCGCTGGCCGCGCAGATCCCCGGCCTGGTTGAAGGACTCAAGAGCCCGGCCTACCGCGATGTCTCGCGGGGATTCGTCTCCGGCGGGCTGTTCCTGCCGACCGACGACCCGGAGCGCAAGGCGCGCATCGTTGAAGCGATGGCAGCAGCGCCACAGCATGTCATGGCTTCGGCGATGGAGTGCATCTTCACCTGCGACACCAGCGCGGCGGTGGCAAGCTGCAAGGCCCCCGCGCTGCTGATCAACGCAGCCGTGCCCCTGGCCGACTTGGCCCGCCTGCAGCAGCTCTGCCCACACATCATGATCGGCCAGACGGTCGGCGCCGGCCACTTCAACCAGCTCGAGGTGCCCGACCAGGTCAATGCCATGATCGAGCGCTTCCTGGCCGTGGCGCTCTGAGGTTGCGGAGGGCACACGCACAACCGGCAACGCCAAGTTCCAGCCACACGAACTGTATGACCAGCGGATACCGGGCCGCCGGAGGATAACGGGCGCCTGGCTCGTGTTTCAACCACCGTCCACTGTCGGGTCAAGGTCGCTCGTTGCATCAGAGACGAGCGCTTCAGACAAAGACGATCACTCCACTGGTCACTCGTCACTGGTCACTCGTCACTCGTCACTGGTCACTGGTCACTCGTCACTGGTCACTGGTCACTCGTCACTGGTCACTGGTCACTCGTCACTGGTCACTCCACCAGCGCGGCATGCAAACGCAGCGGTCAGCCGGCGAGGCGCCGCTCCAACGTGCGAGCGAGCGCCTCGCTGCCGCGTATGCCGTCGCGCGCGCCCGGGGTGAAGGCGAGCACACGGTTCGCGCTGATGGTCATCTCCGGCAGACCAAGCTCCTGGCCATGTGCCTGCGTCCCATTCGGGAAGACAAGAGTTGGGCTGCCATTGACCTGCAAGCGCTCCCAACCCTCGCGCGCCTCGGCGATCACCTGCCCTTTGACGACGCCGGAGTCGAAATCGTGCGTGAAACGCGCCATCTCCAATCCGGCTGCCTCGGCGCAGGCCAGGATCTCATGGCGCAAAGCAATGCAGCGGCTCTCAGCGAAGAACGCGTGACGCAGCCGCCAGTCCAGCTCATCGGTTAGCGCAAGGCTCTGCTGCTCGGCGCACTTGACCGCCTCAAAGGCCGGCCAGGCGGTGACCGGCCAGTGGCTGTCCGGCTGGTCCCACATCCGCCAGGGAAGCTCCGGCTCCTCCACCATCAACAACGGGGCTTCAAGGTCGATGGTGGGTTTCGCGGTCGGCTCGCGGTTGACGTACTCCAGCGCGAGCGACTTGTGGGCGAACACGACCGTGCCGGCCAGCTGCTCGCGCAACGTCCGTAGCCGCCAGGCCGTCAGAGCGGGTCTGAAAAGGGGGTGGTAGTATCGGAGGATGACAAGACGACCATACCCGACCGACCTGTCTGATGCCCAATGGGCCTTGATCGAACCCC
>QEUZ01000039.1 GCA_003577355.1 Chloroflexota bacterium
GAACTGTGCCTGCAGCTCGTTGCGCTCAAAGTCAAGTCGATCGCGCTCATCCCGTAGGTCCTGCGCCTGCGCCCGGAGATCGGGTTGATTGGCGAGTTGTGTCTCGAGCGAAGTCGCTTCGGATTGCAGGATGCAAAGCTCCTCGGCGTATGCATCACGCTGGCTGGTCAACTGCTGGCGCTGTTGCTCGAGGCCATCGATTTCAATCAGCGCGCGCTCCAGCTGTTGCTGGCGCTCATCCCAGCCTGCAAGGGCGCGCTCGTTCGCGATAGCGGCGTCGTGTGCTGCGCGATCATACGCAAGTTCACTCAATCGTTTCTGCGCTGCTGCGAGCGTTTCCCGCGCTTCGAGTGCGAAGGTCCCGTGTGCCAGTTGATCAGCCAGCGGAGCAATTTCGGCTTCCAGAGCAGCACGGCGCTGTTGTGCCGCGAGCAGGTCAGCAGCTGCGCTCGTGGCACGTTGTTTCCGTTCCAGCACCTGGGCATACCTGCGGTCTGAGTCCAGCAGCTCCGCTTCTTCTTCGCGCAGCCGACGTTCTTCGACCTCACAACTGCTGATGGCATCGCGGTTAGCGCGGTAGGTATCGCCCAATTGCTTGCCTTCACAGCGCCATTCTTCGGCAATGCGTGCGCGGTCCGGCGGCGTCAATGGCGCCCGGCAAACTGGGCAAGCGCCACTGCCCTTCTCAACTTGCGCAATGTGCTCGACGATTTCATTCATCCGGCGCTTTAGCTCGACGTTCTCGGTCGTAATCCGGGCCTTGCTGTCAGCGGTGGTGCGGATGTTGTCGCGGACCGTCGGTAACCGGACCAGTGACTGCGCTAACGCACGTTCCTGCGCTTCCAGTTCCGCTAGTTGATCTGCTTCCAACCGCGCGGCCTGCTCCAGGTCGTTGATCTGGCGCAACTGTTCGTTGGCGCGGTCAAGCGAGCGGCGCAGATCGAATTCAGTCCGTTCGATTTCTCGTTCGGCGGCGTCACGGCGCTGTTCTTCGGCGCGTACCGCAAGCAAGAGATCGGCGTAGCGAGCTGCCTCGGAGCGCCAGTGTCGAAGTGCTCGAGCGTGTTCTTCAATCGTTGCGCGTTGAGCGATGAGTTCGGCGCGTTCAGTGCGTTGCAGCTCGATGCGCTGGAGGGAAAGCTCGAGGTTGTGTTGTGCCGCGTGAACTCGGGCGAGTCGAGCAGTGGCATTTGCGTGAGATTCCCGCAACTGCTCCCAGCTCGCCAGTTGGATCGAGACGGCCCTGAGAAGTTCATCGGTGCGGTCGAGGCGCTCCGCGGTTTCGTTGAGTGCGTGTGCAGTGCGCTCCAGTTCGTCAAGCCGCTGCTGCCGTTCGCCGAGCGCCCGGTCAAGCGCATCCAGGCGCTGGGTGGCTTCGTTGAGTGCGGCGCGGACGCTGCGCTCCTCGTCCCGCGCGAGCTGATGCAGCGTTTCGTATTCGCTGAGGTTCAGGATTTCTGCGAGGATCCGTTTGCGGTCCGTCGGACCAATTTGCGCAAAGCTATCGGCGCGACCTTGGAGAATAAACGCTGAGTTGACGAACGTATCGTAGTCGAGGTTGATTGTGTCGACGATCTTCTTCTCGGTCTGCCTGACGGTATCGCCAGTGATCGGGACCCAATCGAGCATGCCAGTCGCCCGGACATCGAACTCAAGCGACTGTCGCGATGACGTGCCAGCAGTGCGTCGACGAAAGACGCGATATTCCCGGTCGTGCAGCGCGAAGGTGAACGTGACTTCCATCTCGCTCGCACCGATCGAGATGACATCGCGATCGCTGGATGCGCGCGTCTTGCCCCACAGCGCCCATGTGATGGCATCGAGCAGAGCCGACTTCCCTGCACCGTTGTCGCCGGAAAAACACGCGACTTTCAGCCTGGAAAAGTCGAGTGTTACCTCATCGCGGTAACTCATGAAATTCGAGAGGCGAAGTTCCAGGGGCGTCATTGGTGTCCAGGTTATCCAGGCTGCTGCGTCCGTACGCGGGGTAGCTGATACCACACGGAACGAGTATACCGCCCGGATGACGGGACAGTCGCAAGCGCGGCGGTGCGTTCTTCAAGCGCACTAGAAGTCAAGCGCGGACTCGATTAGGTGAGTACTTCCAGGTTGGCGCTTTGCATCGTCCGGCGGGCGCCGTTGGGGAGCTCAACCGACACAGTGTCGTGCAGGACATCGGCGACGACTCCAACCATGCCCAAATGCGCGTTATCGATGAGGCGGACGGGACGGCCAATGCGCAGCGCATCCGATGTTCGGTCGTTGTTGGCCTCGGCACTCCCGGGGATGTAGATCTCAGGTCGGCTAAGGCGCTCGGCGACTGATGTCGTGGCCTGCATCGATATGGTGGTTCCCTCATGCTGTCGTAGGAAGGTGAAAACAGGCTCCGCCATTGGGATGCGACCGAACCCCTCGGTGACAATTACGACGAGAGGGGCGTCGTGTAGAGCAATGAACGGGGCAGAAGGTGCTCCCATGCGCCAGAACGCTGCGGTCGACTGTTCGCTGCCCGCACTTCCAGAGACGAAGCGGCGGATATCTGCTTCAGCAAGGCTGCCGACGATGATGCCGGCCACACCCACCTGTCGTAAGCGTTGAAGCGTTGGGACTCCGACAGTCATTCCGGTGAGGACGATCGTACCCTTCCACGTATCGCGCACCTGGTCGGCGGTGAGCTCGCGATCGTGCCGGTCTGAACCGACAACGAGGCGTCCCGTCGTCTCCCCGCCAAATCCAATAACGCCAAACACTCTGGAACCGCTTGTGCGGACGATTGCTCCGTGGTCCGGGATGACGCGTTCGACGACGCCATCGACGAGGGCGCGAAGCTCGGTTGAGGCCGACGAGGCGCGTAGTACAACTGTGCCGTTTGCATCATCGACATCGGTCAGGACGCCTGCCAATGGGGCAGTGACCGCAGCGGTGCGCAGCCCTCGCCTGACGCGAGCAATCTCCTCCCCAGCTTCGAAGCTCGACCCGATCGGCCGGGTCAGGCGCCGGCGTACCTCGTCGTTGGCGATGCCGAGTTCGCTCGCAACGAACACGGTTGTCGTCTTTTCGAGACTGCCAGAGCGTGCGACGACGGTGTGCGGCTCGACAGAATCGCCAACGCGCACTTCGACATCGCCGGCTCGTTCCAGTCGCCGTTCGATGACGAAGGAGCTACCGCGGACTATCGCTGGTTCAAGTGTTGGGAAACTCCACAAGGAACGTGCTCCTTCAACGTACCAAAGGCTACGAGGCGATCAGATCCGAGTACCCAAGTCTTCCAACCACGAGGCGACCCTGCTCGCGCGAGATGCAGTGTCACCCGGCAGTTGCAGCGGCCGGCCACGTGCATCAATGATGATCCCAACATCACTACCCCGAAGGGGTGTTGCGCGTCCGAAAACAATCTCTTCCCCGCTACGGTGATCTCCGATGGAGAAGCGCGGCTCAGCGGTGAGACTCAGTGTCGCTTCCTTACCTGGCGGAAGGGGTATATGGTGCAGCGCGCCAAATGGCACCGAGAAGCGCAGCGGTTCATCATGCGCCAAGCGCAACTGGCCGCGAACTGCCAGGTCACCGTCGCTACCCGACCCTCGGACCACGATGACCGAAGCCGTCGGAACCATGAGATCGTTCTCTACGGCGTCGGCCGCGAGTGCGGGGTTCTGCTCGCCTATCGCACCGGCGGCCGGAACAATGCCATCGACGTCCAGGACAATCTCAACCAGTCCTCCGGCCGGGTTCGGCTGGAAGATGTTGAGCAGTGAGAAAACAGCCAGCGTGGGGTCGGGCCATTGCGCCCAAGGCCTGCCAGCGACGATCACGTCGACCTGTGCATCGCGGCTCGCCTGGAAGGAAGCCCAGAGGTCGCGGAGTGGTGCGGTGATGATGGCACTCTCGATCGCGACATCTCGCGGAGCTTCAGCCAGACTGAAGGGGCGCAATGCACGGTTCAGGACCCAGTGCGCCAAGTCTTCGTTCGCGAGCACGAATGGGAGCCAACGCGTGATCTGGTCTGGGTCCAGTGCCAGAGCGCCGCGCACGTGTGTAAAGACATCGATATCCGGGCGCGCACGCGCTTCGCTGCTGCTGCCGGATGCCCAGTGCAAGGTCGTCCCGTCGCCAGATGCAACTGTCACCACGGATTGCTGCCTGCGACGCGCAAGGAACCGCGTCACGAGGTCCGATGCGCGAACCTGGCTGACGTACCGCAACTCCCCATGTGTCGCGACGGTTGACCGGGGATCGAGCCTCGCTTCATAGAGCGCATGCAGCTCTGCTTCGAGCGCGGCGGCGATCTCGGCAGCGGGGAACTCCGCCGGATCGATACCCCGCAGATCAGCATCCTCTCCGAACATTTGCGCGGCTTGGTGTTGGTAATGTTCGCTGGCGATGATGATGATCTGCCCGGCAGCTCCTTCGGCCGCGAGCCCGGCTAACGTTCCAATGACGGTTGACCACTCGACGATGGCGTTGCTGCCTTCGACGAGTACGACTGTATCTGGACGAAACGCGCGAAGGTGCTGCTCGAAAAGCGCGCCAGAAATGACCCCATCTCCAGTTCGCACTTCGGGCCCGACAAGCTCGACAATCGCGATAGAGCGCCCTGCTGCCTCGACCAACGCCCGCGACACCTGGGATTCACCGAGCGGCACGATTGCCAAGCGAGTCGGCGCAACGGGCTGCCCGGTTACTGCAACATAATCGACGCCAACGTCATCTCTTGATGGCGTCTCGATCCCGTCACCACCATAAAGCTCTAGGCCGAGCTGCTCTTCGATATCGCGCACGACCTTCCTGACAGCGACCGACGCATCGTCGATCGGCGGCAACGCGGTCGAGCGCGAGGTGGCAGACGCAATAAGTCGACCGTGGCCTTCAACGCTCCCCAAGTACACTGCCCGCACGTACTGCCGGTCGAGCTCCACTACTAAGCCAGAACCGAGCGCAGCAGGTCGGACATCGTTACCGCTGTCGACTTCGGGGCTTTCCATCGCGCTCATTGCCTCCGTGACGCGAGAACGTTCCACGGTAACTCCTCGTTCGTTGTGTATCCGTACGATAGCGGAAGTTCACTCACGGTTCTACGATTGCGTCAGGGTAACAAGCACGACCAGGATCACGACCATAATCAGCGCGACGAGCAAGAAGATGCGCATCGAGTTGCGCGAACCTGTCGTCGTGGGCTGTTCGTCGACGTTGGCCGCTGCTGAAATCGCCGGGACCTCAACATGGTGCGGTGGTTCCGGCATACTGACCGAGACAGGTGCAGCGTCCTCACCCGCGATGCGTGCAAAGAGTGTTGCACCGGGCGCTAGCGCCACCATGTGCTGCGACGTAACCCATGCGACGGATACCGATGGCGCCGTGAGAACACCGTTGACTCCCGTTGCCGCAGCGCCGACCGCCGCGAACTCATCCATCGCTGGCTCGTCCGCGATCGAACGTAGCCATTCGGGTAGATCGTCCTCCGAGATGAAACTGACGCTATCGTCGGTACTGATGACATCATCGAGCAAGCCTGCGGGCTGGGGACTCGTACCCGGTAACGATCGTGGCTCTTCCAACCAGCTCGGCAGGATCGGTTCACCGCGCACATGGTTCGTTCCGGAAGCCGGCGCTGCGGGCGCTTGCGCTGCCAATGCTGCGCGGGTAGCGATCGTCTCGCCAAATGTCTCAAGCCAGCCGGGGATGCCTTCACGGTCTAACTGGTGGTTGGGGATATCCACAAAACTTGGTCCCGGCTCCCAATGTTGTGGTCCCGCTGGCGCCAGCGCGGGCTGCTCAACCACACTCATGCCGCAAACCGGGCAGGTCGTTTCATCGGTCGATATGTCCGATCCGCAATATTGACAGGACACCGGGACCTCCCTGTCGCGAGCGCGTGTCGTTGAGATCGTCGCGCATACATAGCCCAATACACAGTCGCGCTTCTCTGCCAGCATCGTTTTGGGGATTATCTCACAGGGGTTTTGCTAGCCCTCTAGCCCAGAAGTAACGTTTGGCGCCGATGTACGTTCACTATGTACGCAAATCATTACGGAGCGCAGCGGTATCGACCCAAATCGTCACCGGTCCATCGTTCACCAGGCTGACTGCCATTTCGGCGCCAAAGCGACCGCGCGCGACCCGCAGACCGAGGCGTTCGAGCGCTGTAGCGACTAACTCGACGAGTGGTGCGGCGACTTCCGGTGGCGCAGATGCAATGAACGATGGTCTCCGGCCCTTGCGGATATCACCATAGAGGGTGAACTGAGAAACTACCAGCACCTCCGCCCCGGTATCGAGCGCAGAGCGGTTCATTTTCCCCTCAGCGTCGGCAAAGATGCGCAGGTTAGCGACTTTGCTGGCGACGAACTCGGCGTCATCTTGTGTGTCGGTGTGCGTCGCGCCTACCAGTAGCAGGAGTCCCCGACCTATCTCGGCGATGGGTTCACCTTCCACATGCACTGCTGCCGATCGAACGCGTTGGACGAGGCACCTCATGCGGCATCCGACTCTTTCAATAGCACGATCGCAAGGGCGGCCAGCCCTTCAGCACGGCCGATCGCCCCCAGGCGCTCGTTGGTCGTGGCTTTGACGTTGACGCATTGCACGTCGAGGCCAAGGATTTCCGCGATGCGGGCGCGCATGGCTGCGCGATACGGCGCGATGCGAGGGACCTCTCCAATGATCGTGAGGTCAACGTTCCCAATGGCCAGTGTGGATGGCAGCTGCTTGACAACGATGCGCAATAGCTCCGCGCTATCCGCGTTCTCCCATTGGGGATCTACCGGTGGGAACAGATCGCCGATGTCGCCAAGCCCGGCCGCGCCGAGGATGGCATCTGCTAGCGCGTGTAACGCTGCATCGGCATCCGAGTGTCCTGCGAGGCCGAAGTCGCTTTCGAACACGACGCCCCCAAGCACCAGCCTCCGACCATGTTCGAAGCGGTGGATGTCGTAGCCAATCCCTACGCGCATGGCACTACGTTCCTTGTTCCTGCAGCCAGCGTTCCGCTAGTGCAATGTCATCGCGGTGGGTGATCTTCAGGTTCCGCTCGTCGCCGGGGACAACTGCAACCGGAAAACCGGCCTGATGCAGAAGGCTGCCTTCGTCGGTGGCATCGAGGTTGCTCGCCAGGGCCTCATCTAACCAAGCACGAAGCATCACCTGCGGGGTTTGGACTGCGCGTAACGCCGGGCGCGACAGCGTCGAACGGATCAGCCCATTCTCGCCAACTTCGACAATCGTATCGGTCACCGGCAACGCAGGTATGGCAGCCCCATGGCGTCGGGCTGCAGCTACGACTGTTGTGAACAGCTCGCGTGTTACCAGCGGGCGGGCAGCATCGTGGACCGCGACAAAATGAATATCGGGGTCGAGCGCGTGCAACCCTGCGCGAACCGATGCACCGCGCGTCGCTCCACCGACAGTCACGGACGCATCGCGGAGGCGCAGCGCTGCGAGGAGCATCGCGCCACGCTCCAGCGTGTGTTCACCGAATACTGCCACGATTTGCGCAACAGTCGGCTCCGCTTGGAACAGGCGGAGAGAGTGTTCGATGAGGGGCATTCCAGCCAACGGAAAGAGCGCCTTGTCCGCAGCACCGAACCGCGTTCCCGTGCCAGCGGCTACGACGATCACCCCCAGCGGACCACGCACGGGGAGGCTCACACAGGAGCCTCGTCGCGGAGCTGTGCAAACGCCATACGGCCAGTTCCAGTTTGCAGTGTGCGGGTCACGATCACCTTGACATGTGAACCGACGCGGTCGCGGCCCTCTTCGACGACGATCAACGTCCCGTCTTCCAAATACCCGATACCTTGCCCAAGCTCTCGTCCCGGCTGGACGATGTCGAGCTCCAACACTTCCCCTGGGATGACCGGCGGGCGCAATGCTTGCGCAACTGAGTTGATGTTGATCGCCACGACTCCTTGTAGTTTGGCAACCCGTTCGAGGTTCTGGTCGCCAGTGAGAATGCTGTAGCGCGAGAGCCGTGCAAGTTGGATGAGCTTATTGTCTACCTGCGACTCCTCGTCAACTTCGACATCCAGGACATCAACGCTCGCGCGACCCTCCCGCTGCAGCCGCTCCAGTGCGTCGAGCCCCCTTCTGCCGCGCGCGCGGCGCGATGGGTCATCGGAGTTTGCGATCGATTGCAGCTCTCGTAGCACAAAGCGCGGGACAACCAGCGGGAACCGCACGAGCCCAGTACGCATGAGTTCGACAATGCGACCGTCGATGATGACGCTGGTGTCGAGGAGCAGCCGCTCTTCTGGCTCTCGGACCGCGCCGCGACGCAAGAGGATGGCGATCAACTCTTCTTTTTGTAACACGAGTACGAACACGCTGAGGACGCAGGCGATCACCGCAACCACGAACGGGACGATCTGTCCGAATGGGTTCGGTAGGAGCGATGCTGGCAACGCGAGCAACGAGGAAAGCACGCCACCGACTACAAGGCCGATCCCAGCGGCGACGACATCGATTGGGGGGACAGCGGCAATTTTGCGCCGGAGCCAGCGCACAAAGCGTACTGTGATGTACGGTGCGATGATGAAGCCGATGCCGCCAACCACGACCGCAACGAGGATTGCAAGCGGCCCCCAGTACTCTGGTTGGTTGGGATCGGCTACTCGTGCGCCAACTTGCCAGCCAAGCACGATGCCAATGACCAACCCAATATAGCGGAGCACTCGATCAACCGGCGAGCGCGCGACGTGCCGGCCCTGTGTTTCGGGGTCCGTGCGTGCCACTCAGTGGCCTCTCACGACTTTGGACGAACGGGCAACGAAGGATGTGCTGGCGAGAAGACATACCTCGGTGATGGCGTTGGGCGTCGCGGTACGAACCATTCCTCGACGGCGACCCTTTACACAACGTCGTTCATCTCCGACCGTGGGCGGCAGTCTATCAGAGCCTTGAAATTGCGGTCAACGCGTCCTGGGACGAGGCGTTCTACCGGAGTTGACTTCGCGATTTCGGCAGATGAACCGGAGCTGGGAGGCCGGAGAGCTGTCAGTGCAGACGCCCGATGGCGCGAAGCAGCTGTTCGACGCGCGCTTGTGGGATCTCGACGGAGCCGAGGTCGCGACCCTCGGCATAGTCGTCGCCGTGGAAGTCGGTTCCGCCTGTCGCGATGAGTCCAGCCGCATCGGCGGTGCGTACCAACGCCTCTCGCTGCGACTGGTCGTACCTGCCGTAGTAGCATTCCAGCCCTCGAAGGCCGGCTGCAACGAGGGCTGGCAATCGTTGCGTGAAGTTCGGAAGGCTCAATGGATGCGCCATTACTGGCAGGCCACCGGCGAGACGAATCAGCTCGATTGCGTCTTCCGCTGGCATATGTTCGATTGCGATGAACGCCGGCCTGCCATCGCCGAGATACCGGTCGAACGCTTCGTGAACCGAGGAGACGTACCCTGCGGCGACAAGCGCCCGCGCAATGTGTGGACGACCAACCGATGCATCGTCGCCACCGGGCCGAACCGTCGAAGTGGGAATGTCGATTCCAAGTTCCCGTAGGCGTGCAAGCATTCGGTCGATCCGCCGGATTCGTTGCTCGCGAAGCTCCGCCAGGTGGTTGCGCAGCACGCTCGCCGACGGGTCGATGCCGTAGCCGAGCATGTGGAGGTCCCCAACAGGAGCTTGCGTTGAAAGCTCGATGCCCGGCACAAAGAGGATGTCAGCCGCGGCGGCAGTGGAAGCAGCCTCATCCACGCCCGCTGTTGTATCGTGATCGGTTAGCGCCAGTACGGAAAGCCCCAGCCGGGCCGCTCGCTGAACGAGCGCGGCTGGGGCAAGTGCTCCGTCAGACGCGGTGGAGTGAGTGTGCAGGTCTGCGATGAATGCGGCCACTTTGCGACGAACTAGCGCGGTTCGACAACCAGGCGAATCGCCGTGCGGTCTTCATCATCGATTGTGACGTCGATGAACGCCGGTAGGCAGATGGCCTCGATGCCGGTTTCTTGCAGATAATCGCGGGCGATAGCGACTGCCTTGACAGCCTGGTTGGTTGCGCCAGCGCCGATTGCCTGGACTTCGGCGCGACCTGACTCGCGCACAACCCCTGCGATGGCTCCTGCGACGGCGCTGGGACGCGAGCGTGCTGAAACCTTGAGCACCTCACCGTTGCGTTGCTCTGGGCGTCCTACTTTGACAGTCGTTCCATACGCAACGCCATCACTGCCGTTCGCCTCGACCTGGTCGAGATCATCCATGTCATAGGCCTCATCGTCGGGCGGAAACTTGGCCTCTGGGTCGATCTTGATATCACGCAGGTCAAGCTTGCTGAAGAACCGGTCCATTCGACTCCTCCATCAGGGCGGGCGGCGCCACTGGATCTGGAAAACGATCGTATTCTGGTCTGCTGGGTCTGCGACGAGTGTCGACGCATAGGGGCTCGTATTGCTGCGTGAGACCATCCTCCGTTATTCCGAAGTCCGCTGAGCCGCTGTGCAGTGGCTGATCTGCCATCTGCCTGTGCGTTCAGGCTGGACCGACGACTGGCTTGCTCGATCGTGAATCGAGCGCATAACATCACACGTTGCCGGACAGTACGTTCGGCAACGTTCGGCATAGCCGTTGCATTCGATCGCGAGACCGAAGCTGAGCTTCACTGCACTCTTTGCGACGCCACCCCTCGCGTCGTACTGGGCGCGATCGGCGCATCCAGTGTTTGGCCATACTGGATTTCGCAGCCCACGCGCCGGAGCGCAGCGAGGGTAGTCTTACCATCCTCCGACTACGTGCGTCAACCGATGCATTTCGCCACTTCTCCAGACTGCGACGGTTACGCGGCGAGCTCAGGTTGGTCTACAAGAACAGATGAAAATAAAGAACGCCGTGGTATCAAGCGACCACGGCGTTCATATTTGAGTCGTCGACTTAGCGCGCGTAATCGACTGCCCGCGTTTCTCGAATCACCGTGACCTTGATTTGACCCGGGTATTCAAGGTTCTCCTGAATTTTCTTCACAACGTCGCGCGCGAGCTTGGTGGCCGCCAAGTCATCGATGCGATCCGGCTGCACCAGGATGCGCACTTCACGACCAGCCTGGATGGCGAAAGACTTCTCGACGCCATCGAAGGAGTTGGCGACCGCTTCGAGCGCCTCCAGGCGCTTGATGTATGTCTCAACCATTTCGCGACGTGCGCCTGGGCGTGCGCCGCTGATGGCGTCGGCCGTTGCAACGATGAATGCTTCGACCGTTTGTGGTTCTTCTTCACCATGATGGGCCGCGATCGCGTGGACGATGCGAGCCGACCTGCCCAGGCGGCGCGCGATGTCTGCACCGATGAGGGCGTGTGGGCCATCCACCTCGTGATCGACCGCTTTGCCAATGTCGTGCAGGAGGCCGGCCGTCTTGGCAATGTTAACGTCTGCGCCCAGTTCGGCCGCGAGCGCTCCCGCGACGAGAGATACTTCCAATGAATGCGCAAGAACATTCTGACCGTAGCTCGTGCGGTACTTCATGCGACCGAGGAGTTTGATGAGGTCGGGATGCAAGCCTTGGACGTTGGCCTCGTAGGCGACTTTCTCCCCCTCTTCTCGCATGATCTGCTCAAGCTCTTGCTTGCTCTTGGTGACGACTTCCTCGATTCGGGCTGGATGGATGCGTCCGTCTTGAATGAGACGGGAAAGCGCACGGCGGGCGATCTCGCGGCGCACTGGGTCGAACCCCGATAGCGTCACTGCCTCTGGCGTATCATCGACAATGAGATCAACGCCAGTGGCCTGTTCCAGCGCTCGAATGTTGCGCCCTTCTCGCCCGATGATTCGCCCCTTCATGTCATCGCTTGGCAACGGCACGACAGAAACCGTCGTTTCTGCCACGTAGTCGCTAGCGATGCGCTGAATAGTTGTCGCGAGAATCTTGCGGGCCCGTCGATCGGCCTCGAGCTTGGCTTCCTGTTCCAACTCATGCACGCGCCGGTTGAGTATGTCGACCATCTCTTCCTCGACCCGTTGCATCAGCAGCTCGCGCGCCTGCTCGGAGGTCAACATCGCGATGCGCTGCAGCTCTTCCTCTTGCCGTGCTTTGAATCCTTGAAGCTCAACTTCGCGTTCGTCGAGCTCCTTTTCTTTCCGCTGCAACCCTTTTTCACGCCGATCAACCAGATCGGTGCGCTTTTCGAGCTGCTCTTCCTTTTGTTCGATGCGGCGTTCGATGCGCTCCACTTCCCGCCGGCGATTGACGACTTCGCGATCCATCTCATCTCGGATCCGAAGTGCTTCGTCACGCGCCTGGAGCACCATCTCCCGCCGCTGCGCTTCCGCTTCCTCAACGAGTCGCTGTGCATCGAGTTCCGCACGGCCAACGGTGGAGTTGGCGCGCGACCGAAGATAGAGGTAGGTAAATCCAGCCCCAATCCCGCCAGCGACCAGTGCGGAAACGAGCGCGATGAGCACATAGGTCATTCCGTTGCTCCTCGTTTCGACTGGTATCTCAGTTGTTAAAGATCGCGGCTCCGGCCAGGCGCGGCGACATCCGAGCACGTCTCTGTCGCCTCGCCCGTCGAGATTCCGACGACATAACTCTGTGATCTTAGAAGCGTCGAACAGCCTGTGTCAAGCAGCGTGCTGACCAATCGCGAGTCGCCCGTGGCGAGATCGACAATCCTGCCAGGATCGCCTATAACCGCATGCATCGGGCGCTTGGCGCTTCACGTCTGCGCTACAACGAGTCGTGCTGTCCGGAGATGTGTCGGGGAGGTCTGCTTGGCATCACCGGTCGCCATGACACGCACACTGGTGACCGTCCGGTGAGCGCTGCGCTAACCAACTGGAGCAACGTCTACGCACGCGCGTTGCTCTGGCTGCGTGGTCGCAGGCGGGCGCATGCTGCAGTGCTCATTGCAGGAGCGTTGCTGCTGGTCCTGAGCCTCTGGGGTGTGTATCGAGCGTACACCTTGCGCGACGCCTATCATCGTTCGCTTGTTCACATTGTCGTACTGGAGGGGTACGCTGATCGAGACCCCGCCAGTTGGACCCGTGAGGATATTGACGATATCCAGCGTAGACTCATCGATCTGGATCATCAGGTCGCGCGCATTGATGACGCAACCGCACTGCCGCTCGTCGGCCCATTGGTCGAACGCATGCCGTGGATCGGCCCACGTTATGCTGCTGGACGGACGATGGTGGCGTTGGCGAGCAACCTGACGCATGCCGGTGTTCTGGCTGCTTCGGTGGGTCGCGACACCCTCACCGCTTTTGACGCGAGCGGAGCTCGCGCAACCTCGCCTGCGACATCGCCAACGTGGCTGGATGTCGTGATCGCGCGCGAAGCAGAGATCCGCACAGCGCTTGCTCTCGTGCAACGAGCGCAAATCGCGCGGCAGCAGATCGACGAGCGCTATCTCCCAGAGGGCGCACGAGTCCGTATGGATCGGCTCGACCGCTTGCTGGCGCGTTATGACTATGCAGCGCTTGCAGACCAATACTTCCCACTCGCCAGAACGATGCTCGGCGCGGAAGGCGAGGTGCGCTACCTCGTGCTGTTTCAGAACCCGGCCGAGTTGCGGCCAAGCGGTGGGTTCCCTGGGACGATGGGTATCGTAACGGTAACGGACGGGCGCATCGGGGACTATGACATCTTTGATGCGCACATGCTGAGCGACGACTACATCAGCGGGAACCATCCGCCACGACAGCAACCGTGGGCTATCCAGGAGTTCTTTCCGTCGGCATCGCTGATCTTGCACGATGCTACGTGGTGGGCCGACTTCCCGCGGAGTGGGCAGACGATTTACGAGATGTACCAGGAGACCGACTGGCCTCCCATCGATGGAGTTGTCGCAGTGCAGCCAACCGTCGTCAGTGCGTTCCTGGCCATTACCGGCCCAGTGACCGTCGCAGTGAATGGTGAGGAACGTGTCATCACTGCCGAGAACGTGTACGAGGAGATAGAGCGCCAGCGGCGTCTACATCGCGAAGGTGTAGTGGTTGGTGAGCGCCACAAGGAGATTCTTGCGCTTATCGGCGACGAACTCATTGAGCGCTTTGAGAGCGCTGACCGGAGCACCCTGATTCGAGCCGCGCGAGCATTGAAGCAGGCCGCCGAGATCCGCGACATCCAAGTGTATATGGCAGATCCAACAGCACAAGCTTGGTTGGACCAACGAGGTTGGACAGGACGGATCGAGCAGCGCTCCGATAACCCCTCGCTGACGATCGTGTTGGCAAATGTTGTCACAAACAAGGCAAGTCTGCGGTTGATCCCGAAAGTAGAGCTGACCCTTGGGGCAATAGACCATGGTATGCGGCAAGCGACGTTGGAGATGTGGCTCACGAACACCGGCACGAACGAAGAAGATCCGTTCTATGCCGGGTTCTCCCGCTGGTGGGTAGAGATATGGCTACCGGCCAACTCGACCTGGGAAGGCAGCCACCCGGAACCGATGGGCGACCCCGAGGCGCCGGATGGTGGGAGCTACCTGATCGCTATATTCCCGCAAGAGACGGGGTATTTGTCGGTTACCTTCCAGATGCCGGAGGTGGACGCATTGCAACTGCGCAGGCAGCCCGGTGTGGTGCCGCTGTCGTTCGGCGTCCAGGATCCGGCCTGTGGCGCACGGTTTGAAACGACGGTGGTGCGCGATGTCAGCGTGCCCACCGGCGCGTTATGTGGCACATGAGTGCCGCCTACGGCTTGAGCTCTATCTCGATAAACGCAAACTCGAAGTCGTTTGCATTGATCACATCGTGCTCGACCCCGCGCTCACGCGCATACGACTGGCCGGCGGTCAACTGCGCTGTGACTTGTCCGAGAGGGGTTTCAAGCAGAAGCGCGCCGGTGACCAGCGGTACGACAACGTAGTCGTACTGGTGCGTGTGCCAGCCTGTGTGCGCGCCGGACGGAAACCGCCATTCAGTGACGATCACACGGTCGGTCTCAAGTTGGCGGGCGCCGACCGCCATCGGACGGCCGGCGCTGGTTCGGTTATCCACAATCCTCTGCCCATACCCTCACGCTGCGATCGGTCGCACCCGCAATTGCTCAGGATTAGCGCTTCCACGCCACGGTGACATATGCGCTCACCGCCAGCCATAACGCGAACGCGAGCGCCAGAAGGGCAACGGTGAACACGGTATACCCGACGGACCACGGGATGCCATGGTCATCGAGCATGACCGAGAACTCCGACATGCCACCCATGCTCGCAATCACCCCCAACGGGAGAAAGATAACGTTGACGATGGTCAGGTTCTTCAGGAGGATGTTCATGTTGTTATTGACCAGGTTGGCACGCGCATCGAGCATGCCAGCGAGCACCGTCGAGAAGACCTGTGCCTGGCGGCTACACTGGGTGTTGTCGATGATGATGTCCTCGAGGAAATCCATGTCCCGTTCCTCGAAACCGAGGCGCGGGCCGAGCGCCCGCAATCTCCGCAAGACCCCGCCATTCGCATCAATCGCGTTGATATGATGGACAAGCCCTTCGCTGAGATTGAACATGCGCAACAGCTCGTGGTTCTCAATCGATCTCGTTAGCTCTGCCTGGATCTCACGTGACGTGCGCTTGACCGCCTTCAGCTCGACGAGGAACTCATTGACTGTTGCCAACATGATGCGCAGGAGTACATCCTGCAACGATACGGCCCGGTCCCCAGCGCGCAACAGGATGGACTCTCCGGAGGTGACAATGGTCAAGGCGTTCGGTCGCAGAAACATGCCGATCGACGTCAACCCGAGGAGTTCCGGGTGGACACCGGCCTCACGCCCAGGTCGCTTCCAAACGATGAACGTGAGATGGTCATCTTCATCGTGTTCCAGGCGCGCAATCTCATCAGGGTCGAGGACCGACGCGAGCGTGTGCTCATCAATCGCCAGCGACTCCAGCAATTGTCGTTGCGATGGCCCCGATGGGTCGACGTAGACGGTCACTGACGCATGTTCCGGGTCAGATTCGCGCAGTCTGCCGTCAACGATCGCGAAATCAAACCGACCAACCGTCGCCGACGGCGTGGTTTCCGCTGGATGGACGTCACTCTCCTCAGGCAGACCCTGGAACATCGCTTGGACGTCCAGTGAATCGAGGAAGACATCGTCATTTGTATCAACAGCCTGTGCGTCTTCGACCGGCTCCGCGGTTTCGGTGAGGATCCGCAGCAGGCTGTCGCGGGCAGACTCGCTGAGCCTGCGCGTGACTTCCAGCCGATCATCGACATCGAGTGCCTGGAACAGGGCGTGCAACAGTGGTGGCGAACTCGTCGTCACAAGCTCCAGTTGTTCTTCCGGTTCGGCTGCGACGAGGAGCTCCAGGGCCGTTTGGGTCTGATCTTCTTCGATGAGTTCTTCAAACGCGGCGACCAGATGGTCGCGACCAACATTGCGCACTGACATTCCTCCGATTCCGAATTCGGGTGCGATGAACCGAACGACGAAACCGGCGTTCCAGGCGCGAGTGATAACGCGTCGCTAGTGCTAGCACGAACCCCCGGCGCGGCGGGGGCAACGGTGGGGCCGTTAGCGGCAAGAGGACCGAGGACGGGACGACACAATTCCCCCGACGGGCCGGCAGCGTTGGTCCGCCGGCTCGGTTATGTGATGAGATGTACTACCGTCCAACGCGGACACCTCCACGAAGCGCCAAATCACGATTCCGCGAATCGTGATGCTGTCCACCCCTAGCGGAAGCGCGAGCAGTCTCCTGCGGCACGACGGCTCGCCAGCCCCGACAGACTACTCCGAACACGGCCGCGATGGCAAGCAACTACATGCGGAATCACCTAAGAAGTAGTGCAGAAGC
>QEUZ01000040.1 GCA_003577355.1 Chloroflexota bacterium
GGCGAGCTGGTCGTCATCCACGGCCAAGCGCAACCCCGGAAAGCGCTGGACAACCGCATTGATCGCGATCTGCCCTTCCGCACGCGCCAGTGGCGCGCCGAGGCAGAAGTGCAGCCCGTGGGCCAGGCCAAGGTGCCGGTTCGGACGGCGGGTAAGGTCGAGCCGGTCGGGGTCCGGGAACTGCTCCGGGTCCCGGTTGGCCGCGCCAAGCCATGTCTGGACGTTGGCGCCTGCCGGGACCGGCACACCGCCGATCTCCAGGTCCACCAGCGTGCGCCGGTTCGTCAGTTGCACCGGCGATTCGTAGCGCAACAGCTCTTCCACGGCAGTGCGGATGATCTCTGGGTGGGCGCGCAACTGGGCGAACGCCTCTGGCTGGCGTAGCAGCGTCAGCGTGCCGTTGCCGATCAGGTTCGTCGTCGTTTCGTTGCCGGCAAAGAGCAGTAGGAAGACGGTAGCGACCAGTTCCAGCTCGCTCAGCCGGTCGCCTTCCTCTTCGGCTTGCACCAGGGCTGTCATCAGGTCATCGCGCGGCTCGGCCTTGCGCAGGGCGATCGTATGGCGAATGTACTCCCCCATCGCCAGCGCGCTCTCGATCCCGGCCCGCAGCAGCTCTCCGGCCTCGTCGGAACCGCCCAGGAAGGCAGCATACTGGTTAGCCCAGTGCTTGAACTTGGGCTGGTCCTCGGCCGGGACACCCAGCAGTTCGGCGATCACCTTGCCCGGCAATGGGTTCGCAAGCGCCTGGATCAGGTCGAACTCACCGGCCCGTTCCGCCTCGTCCAACAGCTCATCGACCAGCTCCTGAATGCGTGGTCGCATCCCCTCGATCATCTTGGCGGAGAAGGCCTGGGCCACCAGCCCACGTAAGCGGGTGTGCGCGGGGGGATCGCGAAACAGCATCATGGCCTGGCTGATGTCGTAGAGCGGAACCGCCGCACTCAGCTCTTCCGCTGCGACGCCGGCAATCTCGCTGGGGATGCCGATGCGCTCGGACGAAAAACGTGGATCGCTGAAGGCGAACAGCACATCCGCATGGCGCGTCAGTTGCCAGGAATACCCATCCCAATGGACCGGGTCTTCCGCGCGCATGCGGTGGAAGGTAGGGTACGGATCGACGCGCGCCTCGGCGCTCCAGACATCGTAGATCGTTTCTTGCATGGCCTGGCCTCTTCCGGCAAAGTCATTTCCGCGCATCTGCGTATCGTGAGGATACGCGCTCCCGAGCGCTACGCAAAGCGCGCGTGGAAAAATGGTGCTGTGAACTCGCCCTGGCTGCGAGGGGAGCAGATGGTCGTAACGAAATCCCCCGGACGCTATCGCTGGGCAGCGGTGGTCTCCCTCCTCGGGCTCGTACTGAGCGGCTGCGTCGAAATCGGCGTCGAAAGCAACTTCACTGAAGATGGCAGCGTGCGCCATAGTGTGGTCGGCGTTGTCGAGCGCGGCGCGCTCGACCGGCTGAGCACGGCCGGCGACTTTGACTTGGGGGTGCTGACCAACCAGGATGTCGCGCGCCAGCTCGCCGAACAGCGCGGCCTGGAATACACACCAATCGACACCTCCACCGAATTCGGTGGGCGCTTCAGCCGCACCTTCCCAGAATCGAGCGACCTGGGCGCGAGCGTTTCGGCGCTCTATGGCGACACGTTACAGGGGGTGGGGCCAGCCCTGCCGGAAGATGCCTTCAGCGGTGCATTCACCCAGGACGGCGAGAGCTGGACCTTTCACCTGACGGTCAACGCCGACCTCCTGCTGGCAATGGCTGGCGATGAAGCCGGGAACATCGCCGGTCAATTGGGGCTGGTGAACCAGTATCTCGACCTGACCTACCGCGCGACGTTCCCTGGCACGGTGACAGACACCAACGGCACGCGCCTGAGCGACACTGAGGTGCTCTGGCAGTTGCCCTTCTCGGGCCAGACGACGCTCAGCGCCAGTGGACGGATCGGCGGCGAGGAAGGCGCCTCATCTGCCTTCGTCGTCTTGCTGGTTGCGGCGCTCATCAGTGGCGCAGGGCTGGTGCTTGGCTACTGGTGGTTCACCCGCAAGCACACCACCCCGCAGCCGAAACCAGGCGGTGGGTCCATCGCTGGCACTGGTGCAGACACCACAAACGACATCGTGCGGGACACCTGGCCGGCCGATACCACCACCTCGCCCAGCGATACCGGGGGGTAGCGGCATTCAGTCCAGCGCCGGCACCCACGCGCAGATGCAACCGCCATGTCTTCGACAGCCCTCCACCGGCAGAACCGGCGTCGAGCCGAGCCTGAAGCGCTTCTTGGCGAGCTTGTCGCAGGCCGGACAACAACCGGGCAACACCGTCACCCGTCGCACCGTTCCGCCTTTTTCAAACAGGCGCAAGGTCTGCAAGTTAGCCTCGTGGGCATGTTGCTGCGTTACCAACCAGCGCACGATGACTCGCAACCGCCCGTTATCCGTCGTCTCCCGCTGAAAGTCATACTGGAACATCTCATTCGATTCGAGCGCCGGGTTCGACATGCCGCACCCGTTGAAGATGTGGAAGATCTCGCGTTCTGCGACAACGGGGGTCAAGGCGTTGCGCGCGAATGCTGCGTAAGCAGCGTCGGCTGCCTCCGGCGGGTCAGTCTCAAGCGCAGCAAAGACCCCACGCGGGAAGCGCATCCGTGGCGGCAGATCGCTATCGTCCTCCGGCTCCAGCACCGCGTGGACCGCTTTGTTGCGCCGGCTGAAGATCGACATGGGTCCTCCGTGGTTCGCTCGCTCGCCCCGCCGGCCAGTGCGGAGGTCCTGCAGGGTGGGTGACCGGTCGGGACGCATGTCCTGTATCTTCGCCCTTGTCATACAGGGTGCACAGGCATTTGAACATGGGAAATTGCGGCTAGGCCGGGGGAGTACCTATCTCCCGCTGCACTAGGCTTCAGGAACGGGTGGCGAGCGTCACCCAGTATGTTGCCGCTGCCTGCTGCAGCGGCTTTGGCAAGCGCAGGACATCCGGCTCGGTAAACGCATTGGGTTCGCCATTCCCCGCAGTGGTATAGATACCCCAGCCATCGCGCACCTGCCAGCCGAGCGCTTCCAGCAGGCGCTCCAGCTCCAGCGGGTTCACCCGGTTATTGGCCTGTGGTTCCAGAAAGCGGCGATACGAATCGCGGTAGATCGGCGAGAGCGCCCCGGGGACAGCCGTCAACAACCGGCCACCCGGAGCAAGCGCGCGCGCGAACGCCTCCAACACGGCAACCAGGTCGTGCGTAAACTGCAAAACGCAGCGGCAGTGGATGATGTCGAATGCGCCGGCAGGCAACGCCAGCGTCTGTGCGAGCACATCCCCTTCGCGCAGGTCGAGCGTCACGCCGGCTTCCGCTGCTCGCCGCGCAGCGTATTTCAGCATCTCCGGCGACAAGTCGGTTGCCGTCACCGTCGCGCCTGCCTGTGCCAGGACGACCGCCCACTGCCCTGGTCCGCACCCGGCATCTAAGGCCCGCTCCCCAGGGCGGATCGCCAGCGCCGCGAGCATGCGCTCCTTGTCGGCGACCCAGGTAGCGTCTACCTCACGGTGCATCCGGTCCCAGCTGCTGGCACGTTCGTTCCAGGCGCTCCGCGTGCGCTCCAACCAATCATCAGGCGCGACATCTCGGTTCATCATTGCTGGCCATCACAACTGACGGCACGCCGGCCGGAGTCCGTGTGGTATTCCCGCTCGACGCCGCTCACGAGCAGGCGCACCCGGTAGCCGGGTGTGACCACTTGTGCGTAGAACTTGCCAGGCTCGGGGCAGCCGAGTGCGGCGCTGCTCCAGTCCTCGCTACGGTAGTCCAACACGGTCACCTCCTCCGGCGCAACACCTGCGTCGGCAGCTGCCTGCGCTACCGCGATGACCACGGCGGTGGGCAGTGGGCGGCTGGTTGCAGTGGCCGGAGCGGTTGTCGCAGCCGGGGTCGCGGTCGCCGGGGCCACACCGGACGACGAGGACTCCGCAGCGCAAGCAACCATCAGCGCGATGCTGAGCGCGCCGAACAGAACGGTTGCAGTGCGCGGCAGCGCCACTGTCGCCAACAGATCCGTATCCCCCCGCCATGCACGTCTGCGACGCTTGGATGTCTCGAACGAGCGGTACTCCCCATCACCTGGATGCTTGTAGGGTATCACGCATCGCAAGTTGCGCGATCTTGACGACAGGTGGGAGGCCAGCAGCCATTCCTCTATCCTCTTGGATGTCGCGCTCACGGTCGCGCGGGTGTGACGGGCACTCGCCACTGGTATGGATGCAGGAAGGGACACACATGCCGGCCCACCATCTACGCTGGATCGAGATCACCACCCTCGCCAGTGGGCTACCACTGCGGCTCGCCGAACATACCTTCAGCGGCGGGCAACCTGGCCCAAGCGTTGGCATCACCGCGGCGATCCACGGAGACGAGCTCGCGCCGGTCGAGGCGTTGCGGCAGTTGGCTGCGCGCTTGCAGTCGGCGGAGCTACGCGGCACGGTGCGCATCGTGCCGGTCGTCAACCCGCTCTCGTTTCAAGCGCAAACGCGCAACACCCCGCAGGACATGACCAACCTCAACCGCGTCTTCCCCGGCGACCGCAACGGCTGGCTCAGCGAGCAGCTCGCCGCCACCTTCGTGGCCGAGTTCCTGCCGGGCCTGGATGCCCTGCTCGACCTGCACGCTGGCGGCGCCTTGCCAACGGTCGACTACGCCTACATCGAAAACGACCCCGACCTCTCGGCCGCCTTCGGCACGAAGGTGCTCTACCGTGGCCCCGGGTTCCCCGGCACCTTTTCCCACGTGGCCGTCTCCCGCGGCATCCGCACCGTCGTCACCGAGCTGGGCGGTGGGCTACTGCGCGACCGCGAGTACATCGCCCGAACGGTCGCCGGGCTGGAAAATGCGCTCCGGCACCTCGGCGTACTGCCCGGAGAGGTGACCAGGCGCACCGACCAGATCGTGATCGAGCAGCTCGATACGCTGCGGCCCAACCAGGGTGGCCTGCTCGTGCCGGGGGTAGGGGTTGACCAGCTCGGCGAAGTGGTAGAGCAAGGCACGCTGCTCGGCACGGTCTACAACCCGCAGACCTTCGAGATGCTCCAGGAGCTGCACGCGCCACACCCGCGCAACCTCATGATCCTGACGCGCGGCGCGGCGACCCGCGTCGAGGCCGGCGACTACGGCTACATGCTCGCGCCGGTGTAGCACGTTGCGCCGGCACTTCCACGCCCCTGCTGGCACGTGGGATACTATCGCGCCATGCCGAGCAGGCGCTGCAGCGAGTGAGAAACGGGGTAGCTGGTGAAACTGTACGACACGTTATCGGGCCAGAAGGTCGATTTCGCCCCCTGGGACGGGCACACCGTGCGGATGTACGTCTGCGGCGTCACCCCCTACGACACGACGCACATCGGCCACGCCATGACCTACCTGACCTTCGATGTGCTGAACCGCTATTGTCAGTTCCTCGGCTGGCGCGTGAAGTACGTCCAGAACGTGACCGACATCGACGACGACATCCTCAAGCGCGCCAAGCGCGACAACGAGCGCTGGGACACCCTCGGCGACCGCCATACCCGCCAACTGGTTGAAGACCTCTCCGCCCTCAACTGCCTCTGGCCGAACGTCTACCCGAAGGCCAGCGAGGAGGTTGACAAGATCATCGAGCTCACCACGAGCCTGATGGAGCAGGGCTACGCCTACCTCAGCCACGGCAACGTTTACTTCCGCGTCTCCAAAGATGAGGACTACGGCGCACTCGGCAAGTACAGCCACGACGAAATGATCGAGCTGCTGCGCGAGCGCGGGGGCGACCCGAATGACCCACGTAAAGAAGGCCCGCTGGACTTCATCCTCTGGCAGGGCCAGCAGCCGGGCGAGCCGGCCTGGGAAAGCCCCTGGGGGCCGGGGCGCCCCGGCTGGCACATCGAATGTTCGGCCATGGCGATGCGCTACCTTGGCCCGATGATTGATGTCCACGGCGGCGGCTCCGACCTGATCTACCCCCACCACGAGAGCGAAATCGCCCAATCGCAACACGCGTCCGGGGTTGCCCCGTTCTCGCGCGTCTGGATGCACATTGGCATGGTGCGCTACCAGGGTGAAAAGATGAGCAAGTCGCTCGGCAACCTGGTGCTGGCCCGCAATGTGCTGCGCGTGCATAGCGCCGACGCGCTGCGGCTCTACCTGCACAGTAACCACTACCGCGAAGCGTGGTCCTACCGCGACACCGGCCCGGCCGAATACGAGGGGCTAGCCAGCCTGCTGAAAGAAGCGGCGCATGTCGTCGCCAAGCACGATGGCGCGGGGGAAGAGCTCGACCCAACCGGCTTTGAAGCACGCTTCCGTGCCGCGCTCGACGACGACCTCGACACCCCGACCGCGCTGGTTGCCCTGCGCGAGCTGGCGGAGTCGATCGTCGCCAACGCCGCCGAAGGCCACGACATCCGCGCCGCCCAGGCACGCCTGCGGGCGCTGGCAGCCATTCTGGGCGTGACCGGTGTGCGGTAGGGGCCCTCACCCCCCGTCCCCCTCTCCCGTCCCCACGGGCGAGGGGGCGCCTCGTGTGCTGTTGGGCGGTTCCGATAGCGCCTTTCGGGCGTCTCAAACTGAAAACAGACTCACACCTGCACTCACTGGACACCCCCTCGCCCGTGGGGACGGGAGAGGGGGACGGGGGGTGAGGGCGCTCACCCTGCTCATCCTCCTCTCCACACTCCTCCCAGCCCGACCAGCGCATGCCAACCAGGCGGAAGCGCTCTACTTCGAAGAAACAGGCTTCTGGGTGAACCCGTTGTTCGCGGCGTTCTGGGAGGCGAATGGCGGGCTAACGACGTTCGGCTACCCGATCAGCCGCTTTTTCTATCAGGACGGGCTGCACAAGCAGTACTTCGAGCGGGCCATCTTCGAACGACACGAAGATAAGGCTGGCACCGAGTACGAACTGCAGCTCACCCGCCTCGGTGCGCTGATTACCGTTGAGCGTCGCAAGACAGAACTGCCGTTCCAAGCCCGCAGCCGGGAACCGGCGCTGGAAGCCACCATGCGCTACTTCCCGGAGACCGGGCACTACCTCTCCGGTGTCTTCCGCACCTACTGGGAATCGCATGGCGGGCTGCAAGCCTTTGGGTATCCATTGTCGGACGCGTTCGTGGAGCCGGACAGTACTGGCGGCCAGCCGCTTGTGGTGCAGTACTTTGAGCGGGCGCGGTTCGAGCACCACCCGGAATACACCGGCAGCGATAGCGAGGTGCTGCTCGGCCACCTCGGCCGCGAAGCGCTGGAAGCGCGCGCGGCGCCGCCCCAGGCATTGGAGCGCCAGCAGAACACACCGGAAGACCGCGACGCACCACCGCTGGGTCCGCTGCCGGTCGGCGACCCCACGCCAGTGCACTGCGGCTTCAACTTCGCCTATTGGTCCGACCTGGCCAACGATGCCAGCAACGAGTTCTATCTTGACCTCGCGAAAGAGGCTGGCTGCGAATGGATCCGGGTACAGTTCACCTGGAAGGACATCGAGCCGGAGCAAGGCATCGACATCAGCACCCGCCTGTTCCCTTACTACCGGGTGATCAAGCACGCCAACGACCGGCAGCTGAAGGTCCTCGTGAACGTGTCGCACCCGCCGGACTGGGCGCGCCCCGAGGACAAGCGTGTTCCGGCCGACCCACAGGCGTTTGGTTCGTTCATGAACCGGCTGGTGGCCTACTTCGGTGGACAGGTCAGCGCCTGGCAGGTGTGGAACGAGCCAAACCTCGCCGTGGAGACGAACGGCATCATCGACCCGCTCGGGTTCTTCCCACTGCTGAAGGCGGCCTACCCAGCGATCAAAGCCTCCGACCCCAGCGCGCTAGTCGTCTTCCCCGGCCTTGCGCCCAACAGCAACTACGCGCCGGAGTGGGCGATGGCCGACACCTGGTATCTGGAATCGATCCTTGCGATCAACAATGGCGAAGCGGCCCAGTACTTCGATGTCTTCGGCGTCCAGGCCTACGGCGCCGGCAACCACCCGGATACCTACTGGCCCGGCAACCTGGCCGGCAACCCCGGCTGGACCAACGCGCCGGAGTTCTACTTCCGCCATGCCGAAGAGCTGCACGTGCTGCTGGTGAACGCCGGGCTGGGGGATAAGCCGGTCTGGATCACCGAAATGGGCTGGCCGACCGGCAACTATCACGACACCTACGGCTACGGCGCCTGGATCACCCCTGAGATGCAGGCGGAGTACCTGACGCGCGCATTCGAGATCATGCGCACCGAGTGGCACTGGGTCGATGTCAGCTTCATCTGGCACCTGAACTTCGCCGACTACGGTGGGGCGCACGGCCCGTATGCCGGCTTCTCCGTCATCGACGAGTTCCGGCAGCCTCGCCCCTCCTACGAGGCGATCCGCGCGATGACGGATGCCTGGCAAGCATCGGGGCCATGACACGGCTGCGCCACCAAACGCGCGCGGCGCTGCTGCTGTTTCTTGGGTTCAGCCTGCTGTACGTCGCGATCTCGCGCGGTGTCTTCCTCTATGGCGATGACATTCTCATGTTCCAGGTGACTGAAGGGCTGGTGGAGCGCGGCGGCCCAGCCGTTACCTCACCATCCGACGAAGCGGATGTCGCGCGCTCGATCCCCGGGCGTGACGGCAAGAACTACGCCAAGTACGGTATTGGTCAGTCGCTGGTGGCGATCCCAGCCTATGTGGTTAGCGATATCGTCGTGCGGCCACTGCTGCCGCTGGTTGAGATACACGACGCCCACGGCAACCTGCGCACCGGCACGCAGGTTTGGGGGGTTGGGCTGACGAGCGCGGTTGCCGGTGGGGCAACGGTCGCGCTCACCTTCTTGCTGGCCCTTGCCGCTGGCTACTCCCAGCGCACTGCCTACGTGCTGGCAGCTCTGCTCGGTGGTGCGACGTTACTGGCGCACTACTCGGCGACCTTCTTGTCGGAACCACTTTCTGCACTGTGCCTGGTGCTGGTGGTCTACGGGCTGCTGCGCGCCAGTAGTGCCGCAGAACCACAGCGCTGGCTGTGGCTCTCAGGCTTTGCCGCCGGGTTCGGGATCGCCGTCAAGGTTGCCTCCGGCGTGACGCTGCTGGCCCCAGGGTTGTGGCTGCTCTGGCTTGCCTGGCAGCGCCGCCGCGCTTGGCGACGCGCAGTGCTCATGCTGGTCGCCTGGGGCACACCCATCGCCGGGTGGCTGGCGTTGGTCGCCGCCTACAACTGGGTGCGCTTTGGCGCTGTCACCGAAACCGGTTACGGCGGGGAGGCGCGCCAGTACACCACGCCATTCCTGACCGGCGTAGAGGGGTTGCTTATCTCACCCGGCAAAGGGGTGCTCTGGTATAGCCCGCCGTTGTTCCTGGCACTGGCCGGCAGCTGGTGGTTCGCGCGGCGCAAACCGGCGCTGGCCCTGGTGATCTTCGGTGTCGTTGCCGCAACGGTCACGCTCTATGCGCGCTACTACCAGTGGTATGGGGGCGGCGTGTGGGGCACGCGCTTTCTCGTGCCCGTGCTGCCGCTCCTGCTCTTGCCCGCTGGCGAGATCATCGAGCGCGCTCGCCGTGGCAACCGCGCCGCAGTGGCCGGCGTCGCCGCCGCAGCGTTGCTTGGCGTCTATGTCACCATTCTCGGCATCGCTGTGCCGTTCGACCGCTACATCGCCGAAGCCTCGGTCTCCCCCGAAGCCTGGGACGCCACCCTCTGGAAGATCGACGCCTCCCCTCTGGTCATCCACGCCCGCCGCCTCGACGATGACCTCACCGACCCCGATATCGCCGCCGTCCGCTACGACTCAACCCGCCTGCTGGCGGTCTCCGCCAGCACAAGCCTGCTCGGTCTGGTGGCGGTCGTGGGGGGATACCTCACCCCGCCACCCCACTCCCGCGAGGAGAGGCGGGCGTTGCGGGAGTAGACGTGCGCTGTTCCGGTCTGCCCCGGTTGCGAAAACAGGGCAACGGGAGACCCCACCCCCAGCCCAAAAAGAAAGCCCCCGCTCCTGCGAGGAGCGGGGGTTGAGAGGCGAGGTCCCTACGGATACGAGTCGATGTGTTGACCGTAACTATCCCAGAGCGACACTTCGTCCGGTGGGGTGTAGAACGGCTCACAGATCCCAGCGTAAACGTAGGCATAGTTGCGGCCGATGAGGTCCTGGCCGGTACACATGTAGACGGTGATGTAGAAGCCGGCCTTCACCTCGACCTCCGGGAAGGTAAAGACGTGACCATCCGAGTCGCGGAGCGTCCAGTTGCGCATCTGGATATCGCCGGTTTGCTGCATGTTGCGGATGATGACGTACTCCTCGGAGGCGTCGGTATCGCCATGTGGCGCCTGGGAAATCCACTCGATCATCATGTAGCCGGATGTCCCCTGGATGGGGGTGTTGGTTGCAGTGGCCGTTGCGGTAGCGGTCGATGTGGCGGTGGAGGTAGCAGTGGAGGTAACAGTTGCCGTCGGTGATTCGGCGACATCTTCCGTCGCCGTCGGCGTTGCAGGCGAGGTGGGTGTGGCCGTCGGGCTTGTCTCGCCGGGGACGAGGGTGTAGCGCCAGTAGTAGTAGTGCTGGCCGACATTGCCCGCTTCCACCTCCCACCCTTCGGCGTTGCCGGGGGTGTAGGTGAGGATGCGGCGCTGGAAGGCCTGCACCAGCACCTCCTGCTGGATGCCGCCCACCTTGACGGTTGTCCAGTAGGCTTCGGTAATCGGGTATCCGGTGGCATAGAACGGGTTGAGGAAGAGCGAGTCCTGTGTGAAGGCCCCATCTTCCCACACGACGCCAGTCGAGTTCATGAACTCCCAGAAGACCGAAGCAACCGTGTGCTCGGTGTCGGCAACGTAATAGGCAGCCGTCACCCCACGGGACGCGAGGGAGGGGTCGATCGTGACAGCCCCGTTGCGGTCGACGCGCCAATTCACCGCCGCGCCGGTCGCCAGGGCTGCGTCGTCCAGGAGCGCGCCGAAGGCGGCATATGTCGGGACGTTCGTGTCGTCCGGGTCGCCTGCGACATTGATCTGGGCAGGCTGGTGCACGATGAACAGGTCGTCGCCAACCTGCATACGGCCAGTGATCAGCTCAGTGGCGAGCAGACCGTTCGTGACGAACCAGGGGCTATCCGCCGGGATACTCTGGTCGGTCGTGATCTCCATGCGCGACTTGTCGTAGTACTGCACGAAGCGACCGTTGTTGTGCCCTTCGAGGTACTGCTCGAACATCCCCTCGGTGTTGGCTTCCGGGCCCCACATCCAGGTGCGGCTCACCGCACCATCGGCAACCGGTTTGTCGGTGCGCGCCCAGGTGTTCTGGAACGGCTCGCCATCCGGCGCCACCGCCTGTGTGCGCACCATCGCCAACAGCAGCAGCGCGACGGCCACCAGCACCGCAACGACGTGTGCCGGCCGCACCGGTCCCCGCGCCCGATCTGTGAGAGCAACAATGCGCATCTCTCTCCCCTTCACTCATACGCTGTCCGTACGCGACAGGGCAATGGTTCCACAATCGCACCGCCCCTGTCACCCGTTGGAATACCTACTTGCTCAACGCCGGACGGCAGGGTAGGTTAGCCTCGACGTGTTCAGCCATGGTATCTGCACAGTGGGAGCGCCCGGTGGTGAACGACCTGCTCAGCGAACACGTGCCGCTCATTGCTGCGTTACCAGCAGCGGAACGTGCCCTGCTCTGGGATGCGGCGCAGGTGGCCAGCGCCCCTGCCGGCACAACGCTGTTCAATGAAGGAGATCTCGGCGACTGTCTCCTGATCGTGGTCGAAGGGGAGGTGGAAATCGTCAAGGCGGCCGGCACCCCGGATGAGCGCCTGCTAGCGCTCCGTGGGCCGGGCGACTTCATCGGGGAGATGAGCCTGCTGTTCCCAGCGCACGCGCGGAGCGCCACTGCCCGCGTGCGCCAACCTGCGCTCCTCGTCGAAATTGGCCGAACCTACTTTCTGGAGCTTCTCCACCGCCAACCGGCACTCGCCATCGGCATCCTGCGCGATGTCGTGGTGCGCCTGCGCGATAGCGACAACGCGACGATCCGCGATCTGCATGCGCGCAACCAGCAACTCGCCCAGGCGCTGGCCGACCTGCGGGCCGCCCAGCAGGAACTGCTGCAACAACAGAAGGTGGAACAGGAGCTCCAGACAGCACGCCGCATCCAGGAGAGCCTGCTGCCGGAAACGTTGCCAGTGGTCCCCGGCTGGAACATCGCCGCGCACTGGGAACCAGCCCGCGCCGTTGGAGGCGACTTCTACGATGTCGTTACCCTGCCGGAAGGGCACTGGGGCATCGTCATCGGCGATGTCACCGATAAGGGCGTACCAGCGGCGCTGCTGATGGCGATGACCCGCACGGTGTTGCGAGCCACTGCCGGTGGGCTCTCGCCGGCCACGACCCTGGCGCGCGCCAACGACCTGCTGCTACCGGACATGCCGCCGCGTATGTTCGTCACCTGCCAGTATCTGGTGCTGGAACCAGATACCGGACAGGTGACGGTCGCAAACGCCGGGCACCCCCTGCCACTCCATCGCAGCACAACCGGTGTGCGCGAGCTGCGCGTGACCGGCATGCCGTTAGGGTTGCTCCCCGGCATGACCTACGAAGAACTGACGCTCACAGTCGCACCCGGCGAGCAACTGCTGCTGGTGAGCGACGGCATCATCGAAGCACACGACCGACACGGCGAAATGTTCGGTGTGCCACGCCTGCGCGCGCTGCTGGCAGAGTTGCCGGACGACGCCCCGCTGGAGGCGTTCTGCGCCGCGAAGACGCGCTTCTCCGGCCCGGAGCAAGAGCAGGAAGACGACGTGACACTGTTTCGGCTGGCACGGTTGGAGAAACAGGCGATCTAACACCGGCGTCACGCAGAACGTTCGAACGCCTGCGGGGAACACGAAGCCTCCTTTGTGGAGACTGCCCGTCACGCAGATCGCGAATGAAGCATCCTCTCCGATTGCGGTTGCACGCACCTGACGATACGCTTGGGCTTCGGACAGCACAATCGCACGGCGATGCGGCTACCCCGTGCAGGATGGTAGGAACGTCGTGCCACTGATGATTGTGACGGCGGTCGTGGCCTGGGCGTAGGCGCGGGTGCACGCCGTTTGCCAACCGGTGATGCCGGTATATCCCTGAATGAGAACGCCAACATTCGTTGCATTGCCGGGAACCGTCAGCGTGACACCCTGGTTGATGTTGAAGACCCCGCTGAATAGGCTCTGCAACGGTGCGTCGGGAATAGTGTATGAAACGTAGAATTGGACAAAGAACGCCCCAGTGTTATAGACCGTAATGGATACTGGCGCAATTGACGTCGCTGTCTCGGTCGGGGTCGCGCTACCCGTCGAGGTCGCCGTTGCTGCGCTGGTCGAGGTTGACGTCGCCGTCGATTCTCCCTCGCTGGTCGACGTTGAAGTGGCGGTCAGTTGACCTTCGTTGGTGCTCGTCGCTGTCGCAACGCCGGGATCGGTGACGGTAGCTGAGGCAACTCCGGTTGTAGTTGCGGAAGCGGAACCGGTACTCGTCGCGGTGGCCGTCGCGGTTGGCGTGACTTCGGCTGGGATCTGGATGTAGCGCCAGGTGCGGTAGTGCTGGCCGACGTTGCCCGCCTCGGTGGCGAACCCGGGCGAGTTGCCGGGGGTGTAGGTCAGGCAGCGGCGCTCGAAGCACTGCATCAGCACATCGCGGTAGACGCCGGCCACCTTGACGTTGGCCCAGTAGGCCTCCGTCACCGGGTAGCCGGTGGCGTAGAACGGGTTGGTGAACAGCGCTTGGTTCACGTACTGCCCGTTCACCTTCACCAAGCCGGAGGAGGTCATGAACGTCCAGAACGGCGAGGCGATCTGGTGGTCGATGCCCGGCACGATCACGCGGTAGGCAGCGGTAACCTGCTGCGCCGCCAGGCTGGGGTCGTTTGTCACCGTGCCGGCACGGTCCACTCGCTGGGTAATGATCGAGTTGTCCGGCAGGGCGGGCAGATGACGCAGCAGCGACATCGTGAGGTAGGTCGGGCCCGTTGGGTCGTCGGAATCGCCGGCCACGTTGACAATGGCCGGGTTGTGGTTCTCAAAGGTGTTGTCGCCCAGCTGCAGGCGGCCGGTCATCAGTTCGATCACCAGCAACCCGTTGGTGACGTAGAATAGGTTGTTCGGGTCGGCGTCGGGGTTGTTGATCTCCATGCGGCTCTTGTCGAAGTACTGCACCTGGCGCTGGCCGCCGGGGGATTCAGCGTAGGGCTCGGTGATCACGTTGGTGTTGGCTTCCGGCCCCCAGATCCAGGTGCGGGAGACCTGGCCGCTCAGCACCGGGTCGTCGGTACGCTCCCAGCGTGCCTGGAAGGCCGGGTTACCCGGCGCAACCGCCGCGGCATGCATCGCTGCCAGCACCAGTAGTGCCAACGCAATCACGGCAGCCGGCACGCGCATGTATCGCAGCATGAGCATTCCCTTTCTCCCCGGGGATAGGTCCGTGTCTGTGGGCACTGCGGACGAACCTAACACGCCCCTGGACACCACGCAAGCAACGGCTGGCGCCACCGAACCGTTACAATCCACCGCACGAACCAACACGGAGCGACGAGATGGGGGAAGACATGGCACACATCGTCCGCGGCGGCTGTCCCCACGACTGTCCCGACACCTGTGCCTGGCTGGTCACCGTGGAAGACGGTGTCGCCACCAAGCTGGTCGGTGATCCAGAGCACCCGTATACCCGTGGTGGGTTGTGCGCGAAGGTCAACCGCTATCTCGACCGCGTCTACGGACCGCAACGCCTGCTCAGCCCCTTGCGACGCACCGGCCCGAAAGGTTCTGGCGCGTTCGAGCCGGTGAGCTGGGACGAGGCGCTGGACGACATCGCTGCGCGCTTGCAGCGCATCGTCGCCGAATCGGGCGGCGAGGCGGTGCTGCCCTACTCCTACATGGGCACACAGGGTTTCATCCAGTCCCGCTCGATGGACCGGCGCTTCTTTGCGCGCCTGGGCGCGACCCGCCTGGAACGGGCGATCTGCGGCTCGACCGGGAGCGTCGGCATCTACCACACCCTCGGCTCCTCGGATGCATTGGCGCCGGAGGAGATCGTCCACTCCCGCTTCATCGTGCTCTGGGGCACCAACACCATCGTCACCAACCTGCACCTCTGGCCGCTGATCCGCGAAGCCAAGGCCAACGGCGCGACCGTCGTGGTGGTCGACCCGGTGCGTTCGCGCACCGCCCAGGCGGCGGATTGGCACGTCGCGCCTCTGCCCGGCACCGATGCCGCGCTCGCGCTCGGCATGATGGCGGTGATCGTGCGCGAAGGGCTGCACGACGCGGAGTACATCGAACGCTACACCGTCGGGTTCGAACAGTTGGTGGAACGGCTGGCCGACTACCCGCCGGAGCGCGTTGCTGCGATCACCGGGTTGGAGGTCGAGGAAATCGAACGGCTGGCACGCGCCTACGCGACCACCCGCCCGGCGCTCATCCGCACGCTGGTCGGCATGGAGCACCGCGAGCATGGCGGCATGGCCTACCGTGCCGTGGCCTGCCTGCCGGCCCTCGTCGGAGCGTGGCGCGATGTCGGCGGCGGGCTCCTGCACATGACCGCTAACCTGCCTTTTGAAGCGCTGAACACCGATGCGCTGGAGATGCCGCACCTGGAAGACCACTCGCTGCGTGAGGTGAACATGGTGCAACTGGGGCGGGCGCTGACCGACCCGACCCTCGACCCGCCGATCCGCGCTCTGGTCGTCTACAACAGCAACCCGGCGACCATTGCACCAGAGCAGAACAAGGTACTGGCTGGCCTGCGCCGCGACGACCTGTTCACCGTCGTGCTGGAGCACGTCATGACCGACACCGCCCGCCATGCCGACTACGTGCTACCGGCCACAACGCAACTGGAGCACTGGGACTTGGTGTGGTCGTGGGGCCAGACCTACCTGACCCTCAACCAGCCGGCGATTGCGCCGGTCGGCGATGCGCTGCCGAATACCGAAATCTTCCGCCGGCTCGCGGCGCGCATGGGCTTCGACGAGCCGTACTTCCAGGAAACCGACGAACAGATGATCCGCGCCATGCTGGATGTCGCCCACCCACTGCTGGGCGGCGCGACGTTCGACGACCTGAAGGAGCGCGGTTGGATCCGGTTCGCGGTGCCGCAGGGGTATCGGCCCTATGCCGAAGGTGGCTTCCCAACCCGCAGCGGCAAATGCGAGTTCTATTCCGAGCGGCTGGCCAAACGCGGCGAAGACCCGCTGCCGAACTGGACCGCACCGCGCGAGCAAGCCATGCGCGACGGATATCCATTGTCGCTCATCGCCGCCAAGTCGGCCCTGCATTTCCTCAACTCCAGCTACGCCGGGCTGGAACACCACCGCAACGCCGAACGCGAACCGCTGCTCGATATCCACCCCTTCGACGCAGGCCCACGCGACATTGCCGATGGGGCGATGGTGCGCGTCTTCAACGCCCGTGGTGAGGTACAGGTGAAGGCGCGGGTCGGCGAACGGGTGCGCCCAGGCGTCGTGGCCCTGCCGTTCGGCTGGTGGCCCGCGCACTCGCGCAGCAGCACCTCCGCCAACGCCCTCAACCAGGACACCCTCAGCGACTGGGGCGGCGGCGGTGCGTTTCACGACACGCTTGTTGAAGTGACCAGTGACCAGTGACCAGTGACCAGT